>JBAXWB010000035.1 GCA_037128595.1 bacterium | reverse complement strand
CGAAGCACAGGTGGCAGCCGACGTCCTCGGCGGCTGAGGGCCTGTAAAGTTCCCTGATAAGTGCAAATCGTTCGCCAGGGACGGCGAACGCCACCTTACCAGGTCAAAAGGGGGACGAGCGCGAAGCACAGGTGGCAGCCGACGTCCTCGGCGGCTGAGGGCCTGTAAAGTTCCCTAATAGGTGCAAATCGTTCGCCAGGGACGGCGAACGCCACCTTGCCAAGGCAAAACGGGAGCGTTCTATAAAAAATCTGTGGACTGAACGTTGATTCAATATAGGCTTTTTCAGCAGAATCTATTGTCCTACGCGACGAAGTCCTATGTTGCAACATCAATACAACCGTTGTCTTGGTTGCTGGGGGCGACGATAAAAAGCCCGTGCACACGTACACGTGGGCTTTCAGGGGATTCCCGAGATTAGATGATAGCATGACCGCGCTGCGACGACAGAGACCGACTGATATGCCGCAAAAGGCTGCAAAAGGCCCGCGCCTACGTGCGGGCGGGGCTTCCAATGGGCGATGACGGGGATGGGCAAGGTATCGCAAACAGGTCCCTGAATCGCTTGCGGCTGAATCCGGTCCGCCAGTCCAGCCAGCTGGACTTGTCTTAAGTCACTACATGCAAGCAACTTACGATATAATTTTTTCTCGCCATATTTGATTTTCCAGGTTCAGGGAGTCGAGCCAGGCCACTTTCAAGGCGCTTTCATTGACCAGGATTTGGATATTCGCGGCACCGATGACCAGCCACTTTATCAGGACTTCATGATCGGTCTTACTGAATACCAGTCCCGTACCGTGATCACTCAACGGTAGGCATTCTCCGGTTAATGGGGGCGCATGACAAATTTCTTCCAAATCAAAAACATTTGAACACCCGCTGCGCTCAAGTCGCGAAGATCGCAAAGGGGGGAGGGAAATGTGGCGTTTGTTTCGCTCCCGCATACGCGTCAACCTAAGCAGAGCAACTTAAAGGGCAGAGAAGGGATTCACCACTAATGGGGAAATGAAGAAATCCAAGCACCCCGAAAATGTTTGGCGATTTGTCATGTCTGGCTTGGCGCGCTTTGGGCACGGGAGGGTCCCCTTTAAATAGCCAGCCACGAAAAATCGCCAAACGGGTTTTCCCCGGACATCAGGGGAAATGCGGAAGCTTAAGGGCTTGATCCCTCTATGATTCTTTAATGTCCCCCGAACAACCGTTGCGGGATTGTTAATTCGGGGAAGACCACACCGCGTTCCCGTGTAACCCAATAGACCGAGCACCCCGAATTAATAATGCCGCAACATTTTGGAGTTCTTTGTCCGGATTAAGATTTCTTCATTTCCCCATTAGTGGTGAAGCATTCTTGGCGTGCTTCGCGACTTGAGCGCAGCGGGTGTGAAAATCTCTTTGCATTTTCTTGCTGTAGGTATATGCGTCTGAATATATAGGTTTGCGTGAAAACAAGGTATTTTCAGGCTTTATCAGAAATTTGTCCTGCGCCCGGTTAACGGCTTCAGTAGGACTATTCATTGCTGAGGCCTTCATGAGTGCGTAGTATAGCCCTTTACTAAATGGAGGTTTATATGTGGTCGTATCGTTCCCCGTTCGTAACGTCTGCTATCTTCTCAGGGTTGGTCTTGACAACTTTTGCCGCGAACCCTTACTCCTGGCAGGAGCCGCACGCCACGGTCAAGCCGACGGGGGATCTGGAATGGGCGCCCCGGCCCTTTGTCTTCGAGCAGGGCGCTTCCGTGCGCTATGTCGACTTTGAGGCGGGCGACGACACTCGTGCCGGGACGACCAAGGACCAGGCCTGGAAGCATCATCCCTGGGACCAGAATGCCGCCGCGCAGGCCAAAGCTGCGGCCGGTGTCGATACCTATGTTTTCAAACGCGGGACGATCTACCGTGGGGCGCTCAGTGTTCCGCCGGGAACGGCCGGCACGCCCGGAACTCCGGTTCGCCTGACCAGTGACCCGCAGTGGGGTGGGGGCGAGGCGGCACTCTACGGTTCCGAGGCTGTGACGGGGTGGCGGCAGGGAGGGCACGAGAACATGCCCGAGCGCGACAAGGTCTGGGTTGCTGACCTGCCGTTCGCGCCGCGCCTCGTGTGCATGGTGGACCCGACGGGGAGCGTTACCCGGCTGAAACTGGCCCGCACGCCCAACTGGGATGGCGCCAGCCAGGACAATATCCTCAAGGACTGCTGGCGCTGGGAGAATCCGGACTGGTGGCGGCCGGGCAACAAGTACCGTGTCACCATCGGTAAGACCAAAGCCAACCTCGGGGCGGATACGAAGAATTTGACCGCTGACGCTTCGCATTACGAGGGCGCCACCGTCTGGAGTGAATGGGGAATTGTCATGGGGGCTCCCTATGCAACCCGCGTCGAGGCGTTCGACCCCGTGAAGAAGGCGATTGCCTTCCAGGGCCCCTGGCTTGGCGATTCCGGCGACGGTCTCAAAACCGGTCATCGTTACTGGCTTGAGGACAAGCCTCACTATCTGGACCAGCCTGGCGAATTCTGGTTCGATAAACAAGGCACTGGGGGGCGGCTCTATGTCCGTCTACCGGGGGATGCGGATCCCCGGACGGTGACCATCGAAGCGGCCCGGCATCGCACCCTCATTGACGGCACCGAGATGAGTCATATCACGATCAGCGGGTTGGCCTTCCGGTTCGGCAATCTTCTCTGGGATCTCGGCGCACGACCCTTCGCGGGCGATGTGGATACGGCGGGTTTCCGGATGGTTGGGTCCGGGTCGGATATCGTCATCCGGAACTGCACGTTTGAGTATATGGCCAAGGGGATCCGCATCAAGGTCCGCGGGGCAAAGGACCGGATCGATAACGTCACCATTCTTGATAATGCCATCGCCCATACCGATCACGGGGGACTTGAGGTGGCCGATGGCACGGGGTGGGGGCAAAAGAGCAAGCCGGGTTCGCTCGGTAACCTGAGCATCTTGCGCAACCATCTTGAGGACATCGGCTTTCGACCCCTTCGTCCAAATGGCCAGATGGCGCTCGCGGTGGAATATCCCGAAGTTGCCGAGATTGCGGGCAATGTGGTGGAGCGTTGCGGCGGGTCGGGGCTTTTTATTTTTGGGGGCAAAGCGAGTGAGGCCGGATATGAGGTTCCCCTGTCACGCATTCTGATCCATCATAACAAGGTCGTCGATTCATTAATGATGGCGAATGACTGGGGCGGTATTGAAACCTGGCAGGGCGGTCCCTTCTACGTGTTTGACAACGTCTCGCGGAACCCCGTTGGGATGATGAACTGGGGCGGGCGCACCTTCGGGCATGCCTACTATCTGGATGGGGCGTTCAAGAACTACCATTTCAACAATATTGCCTGGGGCAAGAACAACGCCCTGGCCGGCGACCCTAAAGCCACGGCAAACACATCGGCATTCCAGGAGATCATCTCTTACCAGAACACCTTCTTCCATAACACGGCGTTCCGGTTCCAGCAAGGGTCGCGGCGCCAGGCCCCCCAGGCCGGGCGTAATAAATACCTGGCCAATGTATTCGAAAACATTTCGCAAATGGTGTTCCGGCACAGTGACAAAGAAGGGGTGGATCCCAATACCCGCGATGCCGGCCAGAAGGTGGAGGCGTTCGACTATTCCACGATGGCGTATGCCAACAACGTGCTGTTCGACATCACAGGGAAAGTCGCGGTATTTGAATCCCAGGGCGGTGACTATGCGGATGTCACCGCGTTCTCCAGAGCCTTGGCGACCAACGGGGCGATGAGTTCCACGGCCGGCATCCTTGCCGACACGCCGCTGCTGCGCGACCCGGCGAAACTCGACTTCCGTCCGGTCGGCAATTCGGCCGTGGCCGGCCGCGGCGTACGGGTTTTCGTGCCGTGGGGACTGTATGCCATGGTGGGCGAATGGAACTTCACCTGTAACGAAAAAGATCCTGCGCTGGTCGTTGACGAGCATTGGTTTATGACCTCCCAGTTCGGTCACCGGGACGCCTATTACAAGGCGCCGACCTTCCCGCTTATCGGGAAGAACGTCGGGAAAGAGGATTATGTCGATGGCCCCTTGGAAGACTGGACCCGGGGTGCGTTGCATCTCAACGGACGGGATCAATACCTGACACTCAAGAATGCCCCGGTGAAGGTGGACCGCGTAGATCCGTCGATGGATTTCGATCCCCAGATTGCTGACTCGAGTTTCCTGATTGAGGCGTACTTCCGCACCGGGCCCGAAGCCCACGGCGTGCTCGTTGAGAAACTGGCCGGATCAGGGTATTCGCTTGTCATCAATGAACAGGGCAAGGCCGATCTCACGCTGCGCTACAACTCTGATGCCCGCAACCTCGTCACCCGCACCCGCCTGAACGATGGTCAGTGGCATCACCTGATAGTGGAGGCCGATCATGCGACAGGGATGCTCAAGGCCTATGTGGACGGGAAAGAGGACGCCGCCGCCGCCGGTTCCGCGTTGCAGGGGTCATTGGCCAATAGCGCCGACCTCCATGTGGGCGGAACACCATCGGGCCGTCACCTCGCGGTGACGCTGGACTTTCTGCGCATGGCACGCGGAACCCTGGCGGATGCGCGGACGACCATTGGCGAGCTTTATGCTTGGCAGTTTGCGGGTCCGCAATTTCAGGATTTTTGCGGCACTCCCCGTACCGGCAAAGGTGCTGCTGGCGCGATCCTCATGGGGCCGGGGGCGCGATAATGGTTTTTCACACGAAGGGCGATGATATGAAAATAGATCCGTTTGTGTTATCTGAACCCTGTGTGATAGATCCGGCCTATTCAGTCAAGGAGTGTCGTCCGGACAAAACGGGGCTGAGTCTTTGGTCTGAGAAGAGCGGGGGACCGCTCTGGCTCTATACGCCGGGGAATCTTGAGGCGTGGCTGTTGGACCGTACGCGGCGTGAGGCCTTTACAACCTGTGTAAATATTTATCATCCGGGACGGTATCGAACGGTCCAACCCACCCTCTATGCCCGCCGGAGATTCACGTTGGCATCCGTGCCGGCCTCGGTTCCCTGTACCCTGTATTTCAATGGCAGTCTCTATCTGAAGACCGATTCCCGGGTTGTGTTGCTGACGAACACCTCCGGGGAACCGCAGAAATTCACGCTGGACCTGGCGCCGTATCTGGTGCCGGGCGAGAACACTATCCAAATCCGTGTGGTCGCCAATGGGGGCCCGCCCACGTTCCTGCTTGCGGCGCCGTCTCTTCAATCTGATCAGGATTGGAAGGTCAGCGTGGATGATTTGAAGTGGCACGCTCCGCGGTGTTTTCCGTTTGAGGGTGACCGCCGCTTTCCTCATCAGGAAACACTGCCTGAACTGCCTGTGGTGTTGGATGTGGATGAAGACGGACTCTATGATGCCGGCCTCCAATTACTCGCCCGGGTTGCCGTGAGCGCCCAAGGCGAGGGGCCCATAGCGGTCTATGTCGGGGAGAGTAAGGTCGAGGCCTTGAATCCGTGCGATGACGTCCGGGAGCAGGTCGTGCCAGTGTTGCCGGTTGCGGGCGAAGGCGAATTCAGGAGCGAAACGAAACTGGCATTCCGGTATCTGCGATTGGGCCATACTCCCGGCGTCCAGATCACGTCAGCCCAGGCCTTGGCCTCCGTTTATCCCACACGCTATCAAGGCGCTTTCGCCTGCTCAGATCAACGCCTGACGTCCATCTGGATGCATGCGGCCTATACGCTACGCGCCTGCATGCAGTTGGTTTTCGTGGATGGCTTGAAGCGCGACCGGTTACCCTGGGTGGGGGATCTGTTTGTCTGTAATCTGGGTAACTATCAATCCTTTTTCGAGACGCCCATCTCCGAATATTCGCTCTCCGCACTAATGGGGGAAGATCCGGAAGAGGCCGATATCAACGGCACGATCACCTACAGTCTTTTCTGGATCATGGCGGCCCGTGACCATGCCCTGCATTGTGGTGATAGCGCCTTCCTGCAGAGCCTGCTGCCCTATTGCGGCAAACTGATGGCGGCGATCAGGAAAAAGACGGATAACCGGTGCCTGTTGCCTTCGGACCGGTTTAGCTGGATTTACGTGGACTGGGCGGATGTGCATACCGGAGGGGTTTGCTCGTTCCTCAATTTCCTGCATGTGATGGCCCTGGACGCCGCTGCGGATCTGCACCGTGCAGTCGGCCATGAAACGGCGGCCAGTGAGTTTGCCCGGCAGGCGGATGAGCTCAGGACTACCTGTCGCGCGTTCTTCTGGGATTCCGGCCGGAAGCTCTTTCTGGATAATGTCGAACCGGAGAAAACGGACGTGCATTTTGGACGTCAATGCAACGCGCTGGCCGTTCTTTCGGGTGTGTGTACCCTTGAACAGCGGCCGGATGTTCTTCGCAATGTTTTGTTGAACAAGGCGGTGGCTCCGGTCGGTACCCCCTACATGATGTTTTTTGAGGCGCGTGCGTTAGCGGCATGTGGGGAGCATGAGGCCATGCTGGCGATGATCCGCGATTATTGGGGCAGCATGCTGGACGCGGGGGCGTCCACGTTCTGGGAGGCTCATGAGGTGGCAATCCCTGAGCCGGAGCGCTATGCCTTTTACGGCCGGCCTTTTGCCAAGAGCCTGTGTCACGCCTGGAGCAGCGGTCCGTTGCCGCTCCTCTCGGCGGAGTTGTTCGGCTTGCGTCCGCTCAAGTGCGGCTGGGCGGAATTTACCCTGAAGCCGGCTGTATCCGGACTTGAATGGGCCTGTGCCGAAGTCCCGACGCCTCAGGGTCCGATCCGGGTTCAGATCGCAGGACAACGACTTTCCGTCACATTCCCGCAGGGAACGCTTCTTGTACTGGGGGACGGGAAGACGGATCAACGACACCCGGGCCCCGCCGAACTTGAATTTACGACCGGCTTCAGTACACGTTAACAGGGTGCCGGGGTCACATCGTAACCTCTTGCTTAAAAAGTCTCGACGGCAGAGACCGACTGATATGCCGCAAAAGGCCCGCGCCTACGTGCGGGCGGGGCTTCCAATGGGCGATGACGGGGATGGGCCAGGGATCGCAAACAGGTCCCTGAATCGCTTGCGGCTGAATCCGATCCGCCAGTCCAGCCGGCTGGACTTGTCTTAAGTCACTACACGCAAGCAACTTGCGTTATAAATATTTCTCGCCATATTTGATTTCCCAGGTTCAGGGAGTCGAACCCAGCCACTTTCAAGGCGCTTTCATTGACCAGGATTTGGATAGCCGCATCGACGTGCTGAATGGCTACGGGGGGCTGCCTGCAAGCGCGACAAGACTTTGGCTCGACTGTCAGGGAAAGTGATCAAAATGGTTAGGATGTAAAATGTTACGATGTGACCTGGCTCCTTCCGATGTGACCCTGGCTCCTTCCCGTTTTCAGACTGCTACAGTGGAACCGCGGATGTGAAGCGTCGGCATGATTTCGATCCTGCGCGGTTTGTTGCCGGCGGTTCCATTGATGCGTTGTTGGAGAAGCTCGAAGGCCTGGCTTCCCATTTCTTCAGCGGGATCGTGAATGGTGGTCAGCGGTGGATTCGTGAGATTGACAAAGGACATGTCATTGTACCCGATGATCGCAAGATCGGCGGGGACCCGTATCCCCAGGTTAAGCGCCATGTGCAGGGCTGTCAGCGCCAGCAGGTCGCCGGGTGCGACCAGCGCATCGCACTCGCCAAGAAGGTGGCGCAGGGTATCCGGCGTCTCGTTGCGGTAACCCCCGCGATCGTCCACAATGGGGATTTCCATTCGTTTGACAGGTGGACAGCCGGCCTTGGCGAGCGTCTGCTCCAGTCCGGCGAGCTTTCGCGTGTTCACGTAGATATTCCCGGAGCTGGTTATGACGCAGGCCCTGCGCCGTCCAATATCCAGAAGGTGTCGAGCCTGCATGCACCCACCCTCAAACTGGCAGGCGCTCACATCGTCGGTTTTGAAGGGCAAGCGCTCGGCGGCATCGAAGGTCACAATGGGGAAGCCGCGCATGACCAGGCGCCGAAGTTCTTGATGGGATCCCTGTTCCGTCGGGTAGATGGCGATGCCATCCACATAACGATCCACCAGTTCGATGAGCATGCGATCTTCCTGGGCCGGATCGTTTTGCGAGGAGGTCAGTATTACCATGGAGCCTTGGGCGTTGGCACCCCTCTCAAAACTGGCCATCTCGCGAGCGACAATCTCGGCGGAGTGAATGTAGGGTACTAAGAGCCCCACGGTAGCCGTCGGTTTGCCATGCAGGGCGCGCGCCATGATGGATGGACGATAACCAAGTTCGAGGCACATGGCTTTGACGCGCTGCCGGGTTTCTTCGGATGCGTAGCAGTCAGAACGATTGCTGAGGATGCCTGATACGGTGGCCATGGCCACTCCGGCTTTTTCAGCGACCATGCGCATGGAGGGGCGAACGTACTGACGGAGCGGTGCGCTGGATGCAATATTCTTTTTGGAATTCTCGGAAGATTTCATTTTCAGCCGGATTTAGCAAAGTCTTCCCAGAGGCATTGAATGGTTTTGTCTTCGAAACCACCTGCGCCGAGCAGGATGATGGGGCGCGGATCGGCGAGGTAGGGTTCGTAATAACGACGCGTTTTGATCTGGGCCAGGGCGTCGGCAACGGGACCGAGTTTGAACTCGATGACGTAGATGGCGTTGGGGGTCTTGATCACGGCGTCGGCGCGGCCTTTATCGGAGTGCGATTCGGCGATGATTTCTCCACCTGCTGCCTGGAGAGCGGTAAAAAAGACCGAGTGATAGTAGGCTTCGCGGTTGAGTTGAATGTCGTAAGGGATGGTGGCAAAAAGGGAGATTAGCGCTTGCTCGAATTGCGGGCGGTTTCCGGTGCGGAGCGCCGCCAGCATTACGGCGGCAGCCGTGGAGCCGTCGGGTCCGTTGGGTCCGCAGAAGTGCCCGAGCATCATGCTGAACCACGCTTCCTTGACCTCGGCATTAGGGAAGCCCAAGGTAAAAACTCCTTCACTGAAGTCTTTAACAGTCAAATAACCGGATTGCCAGAGCAGGGGCTCGGGTTTGGGCTGGGTGATATCGAAGAGCAATGACAAATCCGTGGCTTTGATTCCCTCCAAATCACCATCCGGGCGTTGGAGGGTGGCGGCCAGTGCGACCAGCATGCCCGGCGTGCCGCTGGCCCACCAGAAATTGTTGAATTTGCAGATGTCAACGCAGTTGAGGATCGCCCAGGGATTGTAGACCTTTTCGCCCTCCCCCCACCAGTAGCCGTTGTAGCGGTTTCGCAAGGTGAGCCAGGCCTGTTCCTGCGTCATGGCGTTGGCCTGTGCCAGACGAGAGATGAAGGGGGCAAAGTCGCGGTGCAATTCCGACTCGGTATAACCGCAGATTTCCGCCGCTGTCGGGAGAAGGGTCACATCCTTCATCTGGTTCAGTTCGGAGAAGATGCTGGTACGCACCATGCGACCGATGCCGGTGATGAAGAGTTTTTCGAGTTGCGCATCGCACCCTTTGAGTGAGCCGTAAAAGGAGGACAGCACATCGCGCATTTTTTTCGCCATGGGAAGATCGGTGATGTGGTCATGCACCGGTTTCTCGTATTCGTCCACAATCACCACGACGCGGCGGCCGGTCATTTCATGGAGGCCTCGCAGCAGCATACTGAATGCCCGGGGGGTATCGTCCTGATCGATCAAAATGGCGTGGCGGATGGCGTAGTCATTGAGCATTTTACGGAGACTGCTGTCGAGTTTTTCCGGGGATGTTGAACTGACTTCCGTCAGGCTGAGATGTACGACTGGATTGGTTTTGCTCCAGTTCCAGAGGGGTTCGATGTCGAGGCCCTGGTAGAGTTCGCGGCGGCCTTCGTAAAGGTATTTGATAGTGGAGCAGAGGAGGGACTTGCCGAACCGGCGCGGGCGGGCGAGGAAAAGATATTTGCTGGCGTTGAGCAGGTTAAGCAGGCGCAAGGTCTTATCCACGTAGAGATAATCCATGCCCTCTTCGCGGAGCACCGCGAAATCACTGATCCCAAGGGGAAGTCTGGGTAAAGGTTGAACCATGGGGGAACAGTAGCGAAACAGGGAACTATATGCAATTTGTAATGAGGTCCCCGGCCATTATCCCCTCACCCCAGCCCTCTCCCTCAAGGGGCGAGGGTGCAGATTTAGTGGCCCATTATTGGCCTGCCGGAGTCTTGTTTAAGTTAGCCAGTAGAAAATCCCTCCATAAAGCCGGAAGCACCAGAATTCAGGAAATAATAAAGTTGACATTTCTTCACATGAATGCTTTCATAAAGAAAAGTAAGCAAAGTGGATGTGTGCTGCAGGCTGATCAATAAGGGGAGGCTTTATGATTAAGAAGAAGACGAAGTTAACTTTCTTGCTGGTGACGCTGGTTGGATTTTTGGGGTTCTCATCGACCCAAGGAGCTACCGCCACATGGACCAACACCGCTAACAATGCCAGCGGCTTTTGGACCAGCTCTGCCAATTGGAATGCCGCGAGCTACCCCGGTAGCGGTGTGGGCGAAACCGCCAATCTCAACACGAGCACGGCCGCCACCTACACCTGTATTCTCAACGCCACGCTTGGTCAATCCCTGAGTGTGCTGTCGGTCAACAATGCCAACGCAGCGGGGCAGGCGTGGTTAGTCCTGACCAACGCGACGCTGACTGCGTCCACCGTCAACTTGGGCAACGGCGGTCGTCTGCAGATTGATAATAACGGCGTTCTGACCAACGTCAACAGCCTCGCCTGGACCGGCACCAACGGCGTGGTCTATCTCAACAGCGGCGGCAACCTGTTTACAACCAACACCTTTTCCATCGCCCAAGCCGCCAACAATATCCGCGCCCTGATTGCCGGCACAGGCGGGCTGTGGAATTTTGCTTCGAACGTGCTTGAAATGGGTTATTCGTCGGGGAACGGAAGTCCGTCCTCCATGAATTCACTCTGGGTTGATTCGGGCAGCGTGCTCACGAACGTGGGTGTCATTAAAATAGGCATTAGCGGCACTGGAAGTAGCAACGGTAGCACGCGCAGTAACTTGCTGACGATTGCCGGTGGGAGTCAGTTGTTTGGCACAGGTACAAATTTGGCTATTGGCGGCGGCGGTACTTATGCGGCGGCCATCAGCAACGGAATGGTGATCGTTGGCAGCGGTTCCATCGTTACGAATATCGGGGCGATCACGCTTGGCGGTAATGGCGCCCCCTCGGGCGTCGATCATGGTAATTATCTAACGATCACCAATGGCGCCAGTCTTTACAGCGGCGGCCTCGTGGGAATCTTGGGCCGGACCGGAGGCGACTATGCCTCTGTTTTTGGCGTTCCGGCGGCGCCTTCATTGTGGGATTTTGGGGGCAGCGCCCTCGCGATCGGTAGCTCCGGGAGCGTCGGCAGTTACCTGCTGGTGAATGGCGGTGGCGGAACCGGGGGCGCCGTCGTCACGAATATCGGGGCGATTTCGATTGGTAATGGCGTAGGCAGCAGCAGTTACCTGACGATCACCAACGCCGGCAAGGTTTTTAGCAGCGGCGTTGCGATAGTCGGAAATGGTTGCCCTATGAACCAGGGCTTTCTCGTTGGCGCCTCGACGTGGAATCTTGGTTCGAACATGCTTGAAGTGGGTCATTCGTCGGCGAACGCAAGTCCGGCTTATACGAATTCACTCTGGGTTGATACGGGCAGCGTGCTCACGAACGTGGGTGTTATTACGGTAGGCATTAGCGGCACTGGAACTGGCAACGGCGGCACGCTCAACAACTTGCTGACGATTGCCGGTGGGAGTCAGTTGTTTGGCACGGGCACAAATTTGGCCATTGGCGGCGGCGGCGCTAATGCGTCGGCTACCGGTAACGGGATGGTGATCGCTGGTGGCGGTTCTGTCGTTACGAATATCGGGGCAATCACGCTTGGCGGTAATGGCACCGCCAATATCGTCCTTCGCGATGACAGCAATTATCTAACGATCACCAATGGCGCCAGTCTCTACAGCGGCGGACCCGTGAGCATCTTGGGTCATTCCGGTGGCGACTATGCCGCTGTCTTTGGCGTCCCGGCGGCACCTTCGTTGTGGAATTTTGGGGGCAGCACCCTCGCGATCGGTAGCTCCGCGAGCGTTGGCAGTTACCTGCTGGTGAATGGCGGTGGCGGAACCGGGGGAGCCGTCGTTACGAATATCGGGGCGATTACGATTGGCAATGGCGCAGGCAGCAGCAGTTACCTGACGATCACCAACGCCGGTAAGGTTTTTAACAGCGGCGTTGCGATAGTCGGATATGGTTGCTCGAGAAACCAAGCCCTTGTCGTCGGAGCCTCGGAGTGGGATCTTGGTTTGAACATTCTTGATGTTGGTTATTCTCCTGCTAACCCAAACCCGGCAAACACCAATTCGCTACGGGTTGATACTGGCAGCGTGCTGAAGAACGTGGGCGTCATTAACATCGGTCTTGGCGGTTCCTCCCACGGCATAGCGTACAACAACGTGCTGACAATTGCCGGTGGGAGCAAGTTGTTTGGTACGGGCAGTAACGTGACAATTAGCACCGGCCCGTCCAGCTTTGGCTTTGGCTGTAGCAACGGAATGGTTGTTGCCGGCAGCGGTTCTGTAGCCACGAATCTTGGAGCCATAACGATTGGCGCTGGCCTGATATCCGGGCAGAATTACGGCAATTACCTGACGATCACCAACGGCGGCATGGTGTATTGCACCAGCATCGCTATGGGCTTCGGTAATGCCGCCGGAAACGGCAATAACACCGTCCTGGTCGACGCTGGCGTCTTGGAAGCCAACAGTTTGACTTTAGGCAGCACGGTCGGCAACGTCATCAGCAACTCCGGCGGAATCTTCCAGTTTACCACGAACACACCCGCGATTTCGGCGGCCGGCGGCAGCAGTGCGGTGGCCATCAATAGCGGTACGATATCGTTCCGCAACGTGATCGGTGTGGATGTGAAGACCAACTGGAGCGGCACATCACTGACCAGGATGTCGTTCACAGGGACAAATGCCTTTCGCTTAGACGCCGCGACCAATGCCACGACGCCTGACCAGACCTACACATTCGCCACGGGCTTGGGGGCGACCAACTACACGCGGCTGGAGTTGCTGAACGGGTCGCTCTACCGCGGCGGCAACGTGACCATCGGGGCCAACGGGACGCTGTTGGTGTCCAATGGCGTGAGTACCGTCAGCGGGACCCTGACCTTTGACCCCACCGCTACCCTCTCGGTCGATTTGAGCAAGACCAGTGGGTACGGCGCCTTGGTGGCGCAAGGCGCTGTTGATCTCGGCGGGTGCACCCTGAACATCAACCTCGGGACGGCGCCCGTGCCGGGCTCATCGTTCAACATCATCAGCACCAGTCCGGGCTCCACGACACACTCGTTCTCGGCCGCTTCGCAGGTGCAGACCTTGAACGGCACGAATTACCTCCTGCGGGTCCACACCAGCACCAGCGGGGCAACGGTGACCTGCAATCTGCTGACACAGGGTATGTGCCTGATCATTGAGTGAGCAACGTGACAACGGGGGAATTATGAACTTGTCACAAAATAACATGAGCCGGTGGATCGGGGCGGTGGTCTGGCTGGGAGCAGGGATGGTGGCTTTGGCCCTACCCGTGGCGCAGACGATTCCCTTCAGCAATAACTTCGACTATGCCGCGGGAACCACGTTGCAATCCCTGACCAATGCGGGGTGGGATGCCTCGGATTCCTCGGTTCAGGTGCAGACGAATGTGGTGTGTGCCGACACCTCGTCGGTGATCCTGCCGCATAATACCGCGCTGACAAATTGGGTGGCTGGAGCCATGACGAACGTCTGGACGGATCTTTACGTTCAGATGGAGCCTCGCAATTACACGAACGATGCTACGGTATCGAGCAATACCGTGTTGAAACTGTATCTGGACCAAACCGGTTATATCCAGGTCTATGACCGGCAAAACGGGTGGCTGACCCTGAGCAACACCGTGCGCGGGGCGCCTATCACGGCATACACAAACGGGCAGTGGGGGCGTGTCACCCTGTTCCAGAACTATGCCGCCTATCAGTGTGCCATTTTTCTGGATGGAATCCTGATCAAGGAGCTTCTGCCGTTTGTGAGCAATGTGACTGCCTGTTCTCATTTCCAGGCCCAGAGCGGCGATACGGCAAGTTCCTATTTCGACAACTTCGCGATGACCCGTGTTCCCCCCGCAGGGATTCCCGATGCGGCGGAAATTATCGCCTATGGCTATCTAGCCTTAACGAACTATGTTGGTCCGAGCCAGCCTTACACGACGATCCAATCGGCGGTGGCGGCGGCATTACCCAGGTATACGATCCATGTGACGAACGGGACATACAGCGGAAACGTGACCATCACCAATGCTTTGGCAGGTATCACCGGTGGCGCCTTCATCATCAACGGTACGCTGGCCATTGGTCCGGGGTTGGCCATCACCAGCGCCGTGGGGATCACGGCGGGGGATTTGAGCGTTTCCAATGGAAGTGTACTGGTGGTGAACGGACAGGTGGCCGGGCATGATGTCACGATCAACGGCGGACTGGTACTGGGCTCGGGCTATGGCGTGACGGCCACCAACCTGACGCTGGGGAGTTCGGTTACGATGGCGATCACCAATGCGACGGTGTCCGTGAGCAATCTTTCGATCAGTGCCGGGGCCAGACTGGTCCTGGTCAACAGCGCCGTGACGGCCAATGGGATGACCCTGAGCGGCTCATTCACGCTGGATCAGAACTGGGGTAATCAAGGGGCGTCGGCCCTGTTGCCGTATAGTGACAACTTCGATGCCTATCCGGCGGGTACGCCGATGAATGTCCTGGGTTTCCGCGGATGGGGCGCGTCGGACAGCAGTGTGGCGGTGGAGCAGGGAACGTACGTCAGCGCCAGCAACGGGGTGACGGTTGGATTCTATGAGACCCTTTCCAACCGGGTCAATGCGGCCGCGGGGCAGGTGTGGACGGACCTTCGCGTCATCCCGACCTATGATGCGAACGATTTCACGACGGCGGTGCGTTCGACTGCGGCATTCATGGCCGTAATGAGCACGAACGGTTACCTGAGCCTCTATGACCGGTCCAAGGCGACCTGGGAGGAATGCCGGAAGGACGTGTGGCAACACGACCTGCCGCGGCAGACGGGGCAGTGGCTCCGGGTGAGTGTACTGTGTGATTACAGCAAAGGGACCTGCGGGGTTTTCCTCGATGGTGCCCTGGTGCGGCAGGAATTTCCCTTCATCAACCCGACGCTGAGTTCGAATTCGACGTTTTCGCTGATCAACAAGGAGACCAACGCGGTCTGTCTGGACAATGTATATGTGGGGACCAATTATCCTTCATCACTGACCAATGATGTGAACGGGAACGACACCCCCGATGCCCAGGAAATCCTCACGACCGATGACATCCTCCGACAGGGATCCATCTTCAAAATCCGGTGACCTTCTGATTCGTAGTCAACCGGATTTAGCAAAGTCTTCCCAAAGGCATTGAATAGTTTTGTCTTCGAAACCACCTGCGCCGAGCAGGATAATGGGACGCGGATCGGCGAGGTAGGGTTCGTAATAACGACGCGACTTGATCTGGGCCAGGGCGTCGGCAACGGGACCGAGTTTGAACTCGATCACATAGATGGCGTTGGGGGTCTTGATCACGGCGTCTGCGCGGCCCTTGTCGGTATGGGGCTCGGCGATGATTTCTCCACCTGCTGCCTGGAGAGCGGCAAAAAAGACCGAGTGATAGTAGGCTTCGCGGTTGAGTTGAATGTCGTAAGGGATGGTGGCAAAAAGGGAGATTAGCGCTTGCTCGAATTGCGGGCGGTTCCCGGTACGGAGCGCGTCCAGCATCAAGGAGGCGGAAGTCTGCCCGACGGATCGGTTTGCGCCGCAGAAGTGTCCCAACATCATTGAAAACCAGGCCTCGCGCACCTCGGCGTTGGGGAAGCCCAGGGTATAGACCTGACCGCTGACGGCCTTGACGGTGAGATAACCGGATTGCCAGAGCAGAGGCTCTGCCGCAGGCTGGGTGATATCGAAGAGCAATGACAAATCCGTGGCTTTGACTCCCTCCAAATCACCATCCGGGCGTTGGAGGGTGGCGGCCAGTGCGACCAGCATGCCCGGCGTGCCGCTGGCCCACCAGTAGCTGCCAAATTCGCCGCTGCGGAGACAGTTGAGAATGGCCCAGGGATTATAGACCTTTTCGCCCTTGCCCCACCAGTAGCCATTGTAGCGGCTTCGCAGGGTGTTCCAGGCCTGAGCCTCCGTCATGGTATTGGCTTGCGCCAGGCGGGAGATGAAGGAGGCGAAGTCATGGTGTAACTCCTCCTCGGTGTACCCGCAGAGTTCCGCTGCCTCAGAGGCGAGCGTCACATCCAACATCTGGTTCAGTTCAGAGAAGATACTGGTGCGGACCATTCGTCCGATGCCGGTGATGAAGAGTTTTTCAAGCTCGGCATCGCATCCCTTGAGTGAGCCGTAGAAGGAGGACAGCACATCGCGCATTTTTTTGGCCATGGGTGGATCGCTGATGTGGTCATGTACCGGCTTCTCGTATTCATCCACGATCACCACGACGCGGCGGCCGGTCATTTCATGGAGGCCTCGCAGCAGCATGCTGAATGCCCGGGGGGTATCGTCCTGATCGATCAAAATGGCGTGGCGGATGGCGTAGTCATTGAGCATTTTACGGAGACTGCTGTCGAGTTTTTCCGGGGATGTTGAACTGACTTCCGTCAGGCTGAGATGTACGACTGGATTGGTTTTGCTCCAGTTCCAGAGGGGTTCGATGTCGAGGCCCTGGTAGAGTTCGCGGCGGCCTTCGTAAAGGTATTTGATAGTGGAGCAGAGGAGGGACTTGCCGAACCGGCGCGGGCGGGCGAGGAAAAGATATTTGCTGGCGTTGAGCAGGTTAAGCAGGCGCAAGGTCTTATCCACGTAGAGATAATCCATGCCCTCTTCGCGGAGCACCGCGAAATCACTGATCCCAAGGGGAAGTCTGGGTAAAGGTTGAACCATGGGGGAACAGTAGCGAAACAGGGAACTATATGCAATTTGTAATGAGGTCCCCGGCCATTATCCCCTCACCCCAGCCCTCTCCCTCAAGGGGCGAGGGTGCAGATTTATGGCCTCATTATTGGCCTACCGGAGTCTTGTTTAAGTTAGCCAGTAGAAAATCCCTCCATAAAGCCGGAAGCGCCAGAATTAAGGAAATAAAAGTTGACATTCCTCTGTATGAATGCTTTCATTAAGAAAGGTAAGCAAAACAGGTTTGTGCCGTAGGCTGATCAAAAAGTAGAGGCTTTATGATTAAGAAGAAGACGGAGCTAGTGGCGGGTCGCAGACTGCCGCATCGACAGGCAGCAGGTTTTATTTTACTTTTGGGCTTGATGACCTTGGAGTTGAGCGCCGGGGTTATTGTCACGACCAATGCGGGCGACTGGAACGACGGTTCGATCTGGAGCTTGGGGCGGCCGCCGATGCAAGGCGATGACGTCACGGTCACCAATCCGGTTGCCCTGAGCAATGCGACGGACTTCCTGAGAAGTTTCCAGATCACTAACGCGACGCTGGTCTTCAGCAACTGGACCTCGGCGCTGAACGCCTCGAACGTGACGGTTCAGTCCGGCGGGGTGCTGACGCTGCCCCCGGCGTTCACGAACGGAGCCATGTCCAACCGAGTCTGGATTGTCTGCACCAATTTCACTCTGGCTTCCAACGGCACGATCAACGCGGATTACAGAGGCTACTGCGGGGGAACAAACATCACCGGCCCCGGCTGGACTAATCTCCTGGCGGCCCAGGGGGCGGGTGCCGGATCGGGTTCCTGCGGCGGCGGCTATGGCGGCCGGGGCGGCGAGCCGATGGGGTTCAATGCGACGGGTATCGGTCCGGCTTACGGTTCGGCCTCGGTGCCCGCGGAACCGGGGAGCGGCGGGGCGCGAGCCACGACCGCTGGAGGGGCCGGCGGCGGCGCCGTGCGTATCGAGGCCTCTGGAACGGCCACGTGCTTCGGCACGATCACGGCGAACGGGGGCAACGGGCTTGGAAACGGCGATGGCGGCGGCTCGGGCGGCTCGATTGCCATCGTCTGCGGACAATTCGCCGGCAGCACGAACGGTTTGCTGCGCGCGTATGGCGGCGCGGGAACTGACACTGCCGGCGGGGGCGGGGGCGGGCGCATTGCCGTGGTCTATGCGCAGAGCCCAGCCGTCAATCCCGGCGTCCGGTTCGGCGTGACGGAAGGGGCCAAGGGTGGGCGGGGCTACGCCGGGCAGCCGGGCACACTCTACCTGCCGGACACCGCCCTGCTCACGGAAACGTTAAGCAGCCCCAGTTCATCGACACCCGTCTTTATCTTGGCGTGCCGGTGTGGACGGTGAACAGTCTCACGGCCAATGGGTGCAAGCTGGTGTTCGCCGGTAACGGGTTCACCCTGTGCGTCAGCAACGATTTCAAGGTTCAGACTGCGAGCCGCTTTGGGTTCGGCGATCCGGTGTCAACCGGCATGACGCTGAGCGTTGGCGGCAGCCTGATCGTGACCAACGGCGGCACTTTCTATGTGTATAGCGGACCAACCAACGGGGCGTCTCCGGATTACGGCTGCCTCGTCAGCGTCACCAACGACATGCTGCTATCCACCAATGCGGTAATCTATCCAATTTCGCACTATACGAATGGCGGGTCTGCGCTTTTCCGGGGCCGGAATTTGACGATCGCCAGAGGCGGCATCATCAACGGCGACGGCGCTGGCTGGGCGGCTGGAATGGGACCGGGGAAAGGAATAGGGGCTGGCAACGGGTCCTCAGGCGCCGGGTACGGTGGAAAAGGCGGAGTCGGCGGCAACCTCGGCCAAATCGTCGGCGGCGGCGTTTACGGGTCGACCAATGCGCCGATCGCGCCGGGCAGCGGCGGCGGGATCGGCAACGGATTTGGCACCTACGGCGGCGGAGCGGTGCGAATGGAACTCACCGGGAAGGCGCAAATCGACGGCACGATCAGCGTCAACGGCAATTCGGCGGCGGGGACGTCGCTGGGCTATTTCGGCGGCGGCTCCGGCGGCGGCATCTGGATTCGTTGCGCCTCCCTGACGGGCGGAACCCATGGCAATCTCTCCGCCAAAGGCGGGGATGGCGGAACACGCGGCGGCGGGGGCGGCGGCGGCCGGATCGCCATCTGGTATGGCGATCCCGTGCCGGCGTCAGTGTGGAGTAATATTGTCGCGGGCGCGGTTGCGTCCACACTGACCTACACGAACTTCAGCGGCCTACCCCTGTACTTGGGCTCCAATTCCGTGGCGGGCGGTCAAACTGGCTCGGCTGGTGGTGGGGCCGGCAGCAACGGCACCGCCGTTGTCATCCGGTATGATTCGAATACCAAGACACCCGTGATCGAAAACCGCGAGGCCACGTCCGTCACAACAAACAACGCGACCCTGAACGCGTATCTGGTGGACACCGGTTCCGCGCCCGCCACGGTGTCGGTCTACTGGGGCGACACGGATGGTGGCGCCCCGACCTCGGGGCTCTGGAAGGCTACGAACACCTGGGCGGAAAGCGCTTGGACCAACGGGACTTACCCCGCGTATGTGGCGAGCCTGACGCCAGACACGATCTACTATTACCGCTATGGGGCGACAAACATTTATGGAGCGGCCTGGGCGTCGAACACTGAGCACTTCCTTGCGGGGAACCTGACCGTGACGACTCCGGACGCCGCGGCGACGAGAACTCCACCCGGGCCTCCTTCCGACCCGGGAACGTTGAGGATCCAACGGCCTCCTTTGGCGACGAACGAGGCATTGACGGTGTACTATGCGTGGGGCGGGACAGCGGTCCAGAACGTGGACTACACCCTTTCGCCCGCAGGGACGAGTTTGACGCTCTCGGCGGGGGTGGCGAGCACGGACATCACGATCACGCCCTTGTGGGGGTATGGAGCCGGAACGGTCTGGCTGACGCTGCTCCCCGGCGAGTATGGGATCGGCTCGCCTGCGAGCAATCAAGTGACGATCGCGGACTACGTGTTCACGCCGGGCGCGATTGCCACAACCAATGCGGGCGACTGGAACGATGGCGCCATCTGGAGCCTGGGACGGCCACCGATGCAAGGCGATGACGTGACGGTGACCAATACGGTTGTCCTGAGCGATGCGACGGATTTCCTGAGTAGTTTCCTGATCACCAACGCGACGCTACTCTTCACCAACTGGACCGCGGCGCTGAACGCCTCGGACGTGACGGTTCAGTCTGGCGGGGTGCTGACGCTTCCGCCGGCCTTCACGAACGGAGCCATGTCCAACCGCGTTTGGATCGTCTGCACCAATTTCACGCTGGCTTCCAACGGCACGATCAACGCGGATTACAGAGGTTACTGCGGGGGAACGAATCTCCTGGCGGCCCAGGGGGCGGGCGCCGGCTCGGGTTCCTGCGGCGGCGGCTATGGCGGCCGGGGCGGCGACCAGATGTCATTCAATGCGACGGGAATCGGTCCGGCTTACGGTTCGGCCTCGGCGCCTGCGGAACCGGGGAGCGGCGGGGCGCGAGCCACGACCGCTGGCGGGGACGGCGGCGGCACCGTGCGTATCGAGGCCTCTGGAACGGCCACGTGCTTCGGCACGATCACGGCGAACGGGGGCAACGGGCTTGGAAACGGCGATGGCGGCGGCTCGGGCGGCTCGATTGCCATCGTCTGCGGACAATTCGCCGGCAGCACGAACGGTTTGCTGCGCGCGTATGGCGGCGCGGGAACTGACACTGCCGGCGGGGGCGGGGGCGGGCGCATTGCCGTGGTCTATGCGCAGAGCCCATCCGTCAATCCCGGCGTCCGGTTCGGCGTGACGGAAGGGGCCAAGGGCGGGCGGGGCTACGCCGGGCAGCCGGGCACGCTCTACCTGCCGGATACCGCCCTGCTCACGGAAACATTAAGCCGCACCCAGTTCATCGATACCCGCCTTTATCTCGGCGTGCCGGCGTGGACCGTGAACAGTCTCACGGCCGATGGGTGCAAACTCGTGTTTGCCGGTAACGGATTCAACCTGTGCGTCAGCAACGATTTCAAAGTGCAGACCGCGAGCCGCTTCGGGTTCGGTGATCCGGTCTCAACCGGTATGACGCTGAGTGTTGGCGGCAACCTGATCGTGACCAACGGCGGCACCTTTTATGTGTATGGCGGACCAACCAACGGGGCGACCCCGGATTACGGCTGCCTCGTCAGCGTCACCAACGACATGCTGCTATCCACCAATGCGGTAATCTATCCAATTTCGCACTATACGAATGGCGGGTCGGCGCTTTTCCGGGGCCGGAATTTGACGATCGCCCGCGGCGGCATCATCAACGGCGATGGCGCCGGCTTTGCGGCGGGAATGGGGCCGGGGAAAGGAATAGGGTCTGGCAACGGTTCCTCCGGCGCCGGGTACGGTGGACAGGGCGGAGTCGGCGGAAGCACCGGCGGCGATGTTTACGGGTCGACCAATGCGCCGATCGCGCCGGGCAGCGGCGGCGGGATCGGCGCCTTGTGTGGCACCTACGGCGGCGGAGCGGTGCGAATGGAACTCACCGGAAAGGCGCAAATTGACGGCACGATCAGCGTCAACGGCAAATCGGCGGCGGGGACGTCGCAAGGATATTACGGTGCCGGCTCCGGCGGCGGCATCTGGATTCGCTGTAACTCCCTGACGGGCGGAACCAATGGCAATCTCTCCGCCAAAGGCGGGGATGGCGGAACACGCGGCGGCGGGGGCGGCGGCGGCCGGATCGCCATCTGGTATGGCGATCCCATGCCTGGGTCAGTGTGGAGTAATATTGTCGCGGGCGCGGTTGCGCCGACACTGACGTACACGAACTTCAGTGGCCTGAACTCGTACTTGGGCTCCAACTCCGTGGCGGGCGGACAAGCCGGCACGGATGGTGGCGGGGCCGGCAGCAACGGCACAGCGGTCATCATCTGGTATAATAACCCGATTCGCGGCACCATTTACTCGTTAAGGTAAACCCTGAGCGAGTTGTTGATTGAGTTCAATTATTAAAAGGAAAGAGAAAGCGTTCATTATGACAAAACACGGGAAATTCACAAAGGATGACAAGTTCGACAGTTTCATATTGACGGATCCAATGACCCCGCGCTGCTGGCAGAATTATTTATTCAACGAGACGATGTTGTTTCAGATCAATCAATTTGGGCAGGGGCTGTCCCGGTATTGGGATGAACAAGGCCGGGATGTCGAACTGAATGAGGGAGACGTACGTTCGTTCATTATCCGGAACGAAGACGGCTCAGCCTGGTCTCCACTCGTGGTTCCGTTTGGAACGGTGCCGGAGAACTACCAATGTGAATATCATCCGGCCTTTTGGCGGGTTTCCGGTGAGAGCGCTTCCTGTAAGGTTGACTTGAAAGCCTTTGTCCCTTTGACGGCCTCACTGGAATTTTGGGCCGCAACCATCAGCAATACCTCCTCGTCTCCCATCACCCGTGATCTGTTCTTTTACCTGCCAGTGAATCTGATGGGTTTTTCCATCCAGAAGTATCGTTTTTATTCTGCCACGACCATGTTCATCCAGGGTTTCAAAGTTCCCGAATCCAACGCGATCTGGGTCAAGAACGGCATTCCTGAACTGCCGCATGACAAATATAATGTCTTTCTCGCTTCGGAGACGCCCTATGAGTCCATGGACACGGACCGGACGCGATTTCTGGGGATATCAGGGCATTTGAACGCTGCCACGGCGCTGAAAAACGGGCAGTGCTCGAACACGGATGGTTACTTCGGGAAAACCTGTCTGGCCATGCATCATCATTTGACTTTAGCTCCCGGTGAGACGCGAACGCTGCGTTACCTGACGGGGCCGACCAACGGTTCAGCCGATATCGCGAAGTTGTGCCGGAAGTATCTCAATGGGCAGGCCTTTGCCGGAGAGGAACAGAAGGTGCTGGATAAACGTGAGACGGAACGGAATAATTCAGAAATACGCTCCGGCATTCCCGGTCTGGATTCATTGGCGAATACCTGGGCGAAGCGGCAGAACCGACTGGGGGTTCTCCATCGCAAGGGATTCCGTGATGTGCTGCAGGACTCCTCCGGGATGTTGGCCTATGATTTGGAGCGGGCGAAAGAAGGGATCGAGGAGGTGCTTTCCGTCCAGAAACCGGACGGCTCTGGCATTCGTGCCTGGAAGCCGTTCATTGATGCGGAGGCTTATAGTGACGGCCCTTATTGGTTGATCCTCTCTGTGGCCGACTATTTGCGGGAAACCGGAGATCTCGCTTTCCTTGATAAGCCGTTGCCTTATCTGGAAACAAAGGACCGGGAGCCGGTCTGGCTGCATCTAACCCGGGCTGCGGAACATCTGTTCGGGGATCGGGGCGAACATGGACTGTGCCGGATGCGCTTTGCCGATTGGAACGATGGCTTGGACGGTGTCGGACGCCGTGGCAAAGGCGACAGCACGATGGTGACCTTCAGCCTGATCGCCGCGATGCGGGAACTTGTAAACATGGCGGCCTTCGCTTCAAAGACGCTTCCCTATGATTCCGATGCCCGGATTGCCGAGTTGCAGGCAGCTCTGGAATCACAAGCGTGGACAGGCGAATACTATATCCGAGGGTATCGTGATGACGGGCAACCCTACGGCTCTCCGAAGAACGAATATGGCCAGATCTATATGAATCCACAGGCCTGGGCCGTCCTGGCCGATGCCGTTCCCGTTGAACGACGGAGGAAACTGTTGGAATTGACGATTAACCGGTTGGGTACGGCAAAAGGTCTCAGACTGTTTACTCCCTGCTATCCGGCCTTTGACCCGTATATGGGGCGAGTCAGCGCTGAATTGCCCGGCGTCTACGAAAACGGGGCCATGTATAACCATGCGGCCGCTTTCTTCCTGCACGCGCTGGCAAAAGCTGGCATGAAAGAAGAATCCTGGAAATATCTGGAAATGATGCTGCCCGACAACCACGCCAATCCCAGCGACGTCAGCGGCGCCGAACCCTTTGTTCTGACAAACTGCATCTTCGGGGAAGAGGCGCAGCATCGTGCCGGCACCTCCTATTTTGGCTGGTACACAGGAACAGCGGCGTGGGTATTGCGACTGATCCATAACGGCTATACCGGCATGACACCGGAATTTGACGGTTTGCACGTCAGGCCGGAAATGATTCCAGCAGAGATTAAACTCAAAAGCTATCGGCGTTCTTTCCGGGGCACGGAATATGTTGTGCAATATACTAAAGGCGCAAAAGTGTCCGTCACCGTCGATGGCAAGGCTCATGATCAAAACAAGCCTTTGCCTGTGACCGGTGGAAAAGTCAATGTTGGCGTCACGTATTGATCCAAAACGGACAGATATCAGATTTTAAACAGGAAAATAAACAATGAATAAAGTGTCGATTGTGGTGGTTGGGGCAGGAAGCAGAGGATCCGGTTACGCTCAGTATGCGAAAGCATTCCCCGGGGAGGCGGAAGTGGTGGCGGTTTGTGAGCCGCGTCAGGAGTGGCGGGAACGCTTTGCGAAAGAGCACGGCCTGACGAAAGAGAAATGTTTCCATGACTGGAAGGAGCTTCTGACTCAGCCGAAGCTCGCCGATGCCGCCCTGGTATGCACGGTCGAAAACCTGCACCGGGATATCGCGGTGGCGCTTGCGGGAATGAAATACCATCTGCTTCTGGAAAAACCGATGGCGCCGACAGAACAGGAGTGTCAGGATATCTACGCGGCCGCCACGAAGAATAAAGTGATTCTGGCCGTCTGCCATGTGCTGCGTTATACGAATTGGTTCGCTAAATTGAAATCCATGGTGGACAGCGGCCTGATTGGTAAAGTTCAGCATATTGCTGCCACGGAATTGGTTGGCTCCTGGCATTTCGCCCATTCCTTCGTGCGCGGAAATTTCCGTAACGAAAAGGTCTCTTCCCCGTTTCTGCTGGCCAAATGCTGCCATGACATTGATCTGTTAAATGTTCTGGTTCCGTCCCGTTGTGCGAAGGTCTCGTCTTTCGGCAGACTAAGCCATTTTAAGCGCGAGAACCAGCCGGCTGGAGCGGCAGACCGATGTGTGGAATGTCCCACTCACATAGAGTCCCAATGTCCTTATTCGGCGGTTAAAATATACCTGCGTGACGCTTTGGACAGGCTTGATAGTTGGCCAGTCAACATATTAACCGCAGACACCACCCCGTCCGGCGTGGGCAAAGCGTTGAAAGAAGGCCCATACGGAAGATGCGTCTATGCCTGTGACAACGATGTCTGCGATCATCAGGTGGTTAATCTCGAGTTTGAGAATGGGGCCACCGTTGGTTTTATTACTACGGCCTTTGCGGTTGGCGGGCGCGACTATTTCATAATGGGCGACAAGGGTTCGTTGCGATTCACGGGCGAAGAGATTATCCATAATGACTTCCTGTTTGGGCCAGCTGGACGGGAGACCCGGCATGCGATCACGAATGGTGACAACACCATTCTCAGTGGCCATGGCGGCGGTGATTTTGGCCTGATGAAGCAGTTTCTGGCGGCCGTCGCCAAAGGCGATTCAAGCGTCATCTGCACGGGACCTGAGGTCTCCCTCGAAAGCCATATGATTGTGTTTGCAGCGGAAAAGGCGCGGAAAACGGGCACGGTCGTGTCCCTTTGAAAACCAGCGGTTCAATGATGTTTAAACAATCAACGCCTGGCACCCCGCACCATTTGCGGTGTGAGAACCGGAGCAATCCCCAGGGGATTGACGAGTTAAAACCCCGTCTTTCGTGGTGGGTTAACGATGACCGTCGCGGTGCGCGACAGACGGCGTTTCAGATTCTAGTGGCCTCAACGGCTGATCTTCTGGCCCGTGATCAAGGTGATTTGTGGGACAGTGGCCGGGTTGAAACAGATCAGTCCGTCCACGTCGGATATGAGGGTAGGCCGTTGGAATCACGGATGGCCTGCCATTGGAAATTGCGGGTATGGGACCAGGATGGCACCGTCTCAGGCTGGAGCCAACCTGCATTGTGGACGATGGGATTGCTCCGGATAGAAGATTGGCAGGCAAGCTGGATCGGGCCTGACGAAAAACGGTTTTCCGCACCACTCTGGGAACAATGGATTTGGTATGGAGGCGATCAGGTCACATCCGACTGCTGCTGGTTTCGCCGTACATTCGAACTGCCGCGGGATCAGCGGGTGACCAAGGCCCTCAGCCAAGTCGTGGCGACCGGAGGTTTTCCGATATTCATCAATGGGAAAGAAATTGGGCACAAGCAGTTGGAGGATATCACCCATTTGGTTCAAGCCGGCAGGAATGTCATTGCCATTAAAGTGGAGAATGTTCGATCACGTCCGGAAGGCCTTATGGCGGGGTTCCGGTTTGAGTTCGAGCAGGGCGATCCGATGCGTGTCGTTACCGATCAGCAGTGGCGCTCGGAATGCAAGGAGATCGAGGGCTGGGAACTTCTGTCGTTTGACGACTCCGCCTGGTCATCCATACGGATCGTGACGGAACTGGAGGTAAAACCCTGGGAGGAAATTGGCGAGAAGGCCAGATGCCTTCCGGCTCGGATGCTGCGCCGGGAGTTTTCGGTGGAGAAACAGGTCGCCCGGGCCACGGCCTATATCAGCGGTCTCGGCCTTTTTGAACTGTACCTCAATGGCCGCAAAGTCGGTGATCATGTGTTGTCTCCGGCCCTGACGGAATACGATAAACGGGTGTTCTATGTGTCACTGGATGTCACCGATCAGCTACGCTGCGGAGTCAACGCCGCCGGAGTGATTTTGGGGAATGGGCGTTATTTTGAACCCCGTCTGACTCAACCTCTCCAGTCGCGCCCTTCTGATTACCCCAAATTGCTGCTGCAAATCGAAGTGGATTATGCTGACGGCAGTGCCTGCCGGATCGTCAGCGATGAATCTTGGAAGCTGACGACGTCCGGTCCTATTCGCGCCAACAGCGAGTATGACGGCGAGGACTATGATGCACGCCTGGATATGGCCGGCTGGACTCGTTCCGGTTTCGATGAATCGGGCTGGCATTCAGCGGTGAAGGTGAAAGCCCCGCGAGGCACACTGGCGGCCCAGATGATGGAGCCGATGCGGGTGATGGATACACTTCGCCCGGCGGCGGTGAGCCAGCCACGTCCTGGCCTGTTCATCTTTGATATGGGTCAGAACATGGTGGGGTGGTGCCGGTTGAAGGTTCGCGGACCGCGCGGGACACGCGTCGTTTTGCGTCACGCTGAAACCCTGAAGCCTGACGGTGAATTGTTCCTCGACAACATTCGCAGTGCCAAAGCGATGGATGTCTACACCCTGAAGGGGGAAGGCGAGGAAATCTATGAGCCGCGCTTTACCTATCATGGCTTCCGTTATGTCGAGATCACGGGCTTTCCGGGGCAAGCAACGGTCGAGAATCTTGAAGGCCGGGTGATCCATGACGCGCTGGCGTTGGCGGGAGCGTTTACCTGTTCCCATCCGTTGCTCAACCAAATCCAGCACAACATTTATTGGGGCGTACGGGGTAATTATCGTTCCATTCCAACGGATTGCCCGCAGCGGGACGAGCGCCTGGGATGGTTAGGGGATCGCTCAGAGGAATCCAAAGGCGAATGTTACCTGTTTGATCTCGCTGCATTCTATGCCAAGTGGCTGACGGATATTCGTGATACCCAGCGTCCAAGCGGCAGCATTCCAGATGTGGTGCCTTCGTACTGGGTGGTCTACACGGACGGCGTAACTTGGCCCAGTTCCTACATCATCATCCCTCATATGCTCTATAACCAATATGGCGACAGTCGCATTCTTCAAAAGCATTATGACAGCATGAAGAAGTGGACAGATTACATGGTTGGTTTCCTTGAGGACGGCCTCATACACAAAAACACCTATGGGGATTGGTGTGTGCCGCCGGAATCCCTGACGCTCATCCACTCCAGCGATCCGCATCGAAACACGGACGGAGCCTTGATCAGCACGGCTTACTTCTATCATGACCTGCGCCTGATGTCCAAGTCCGCGCGACTATTGGGCAAAGTGGCTGACGCCGAGTGCTTTGACCGGTTGGCCGAAAAGGTAAAAACCGCCTTTAACGGTCGCTTTCTGAATTTAAAAACCGGTGTTTACGATAATGGAACACAGACTTCTAGTGTTTTATCCCTAGCGTTTGGTCTGGTTCCGGACAAGTACAAGGCAGCCGTATTCACCAATCTGGTCGATAAGATCGTTCATGATACGAAAGGTCACATCGGGACTGGTTTAGTCGGTGGCCAGTATCTGATGCGGGTATTGTCCGATCATGGTCGCCCCGATCTAGCCTACGCCATCGCCACGCAAAAAACTTACCCGAGCTGGGGTTATATGATTGCCAACGGGGCCACGACGATCTGGGAATTATGGAATGGCAATACGGCTGATCCCGGGATGAATTCCGGAAACCATGTCATGCTCATTGGTGATCTTTACATCTGGTTTTATGAATATCTGGCGGGCATCCGTCCCGATTCGGAGCGTCCCGGCTTCAAACACATGATCCTGCGTCCTACGCCAGTGGGAGAGCTTACGCATGTAAAGGCAAGTTATGAATCACCCTACGGGCCCATCGAAACGGAATGGCATGTGCAAAAGACTGAGTTCACGTTTTCGGTCAGGATTCCAGCCAATACCAGCGCCACCGTCTTTCTTCCATGCGCTTCAGAAACATCGGTCACGGAAAGTGGACAGGTTTTAAAAAATGTGAACGGTATAACCAATATCCGTACACAGGAAAATTGTACTGTTTTTGATGCGAATGCGGGTTCGTATCAGTTCCGCACCGGCGAGTTGTTGGTGAATCCAACAAAATGAATAATCAGGAAAAGAAGGTTGATGCAATGCCCGAGCTGAGCAAATTTCCACCCTTGGGTTTAACCTATTTCTGGTTGTTGAACGACCGCTGTGACGATTCCGCGATAGACTGTCAGATCGAGGCGTTCAGCAAGGCGCAGATCTCGACAGTGTGTCTGCATCCCCGGGATGGTCTGTTGCTGCCCTACGGAAGCAGCGACTGGTTTGACTTTGTCCGCAGGACGGCTTTGAAGCTAGCCGCGAAGGGGATCGGCATCTGGCTGTACGATGAAGATCCGTTCCCTAGTGGCAACGCCGGTGGGCGGATCATTCTGGATCATCCGGAATTCATTGCCAAAAGAATCGTCATGCATCAGGCGAAACCAGGGGACATTACGCAGGATGGTCTGTGGTGTTTTCCTGCAACGGGGACCTTGCTCTTCTGCGCCTTACTCTCAGAGGGCGATGCGGCGTTGGTTACCGAGATGACCCGGCAGGTGGGTATGGTCCGACGACAATGGACGATGCTGAAAAGCTGGGACAGCAAATGGTATTATCCGGCGACACCGCTCTACACGTCGGACAGGGCCATGGCCTATACGCCGGAATATGCGGTTAAAATAGGGCGTATTCCTGAGCAACACTGCCTGGTTGCGTTCACCGTTGAACCGGTGCCTAACCCGAAATGGAATTTTTATGTCGATCCGCTTAATCCCCGGGCTACTGAAAAATTCATTGAGTACACTCATGAAAAATACCTCCAATGCGTGGGAGATATGTTTGGAAAGGAGATCACGGCGATATTTACTGATGAAGCTAAATATTGTGGCGATACCCCTTGGACGCCCGGGTTGCTTGAAAGTTTTCAGCACGACTATGGCTATGATTTGCGACCCAGACTTATTGATCTGTTTTCGGAAAGTGAAACCCTTGAGAGCATTCGCTCCAAAGTGAATTACCGGGAATGGTGCGGAAAACGTTTTGAACAGGCGTGGCTCAAGCCCGTGTCCACCTGGTGTCGGCGCCATCATTTAAAACTGGTCGGCCACATGAGTCCGGAAGATGATCCCGTGCAACAAGCTGGCACTCTTTCGAATTTAATGCCCTTGCAGAAATATCTGTCTCTTGCCGGCCTCGACCTCATTATCCCGGCAGTCGGGGATAAGCAACATCCCCTGATCAATCTGGGGATTCTCTCGGCAGTATCTTCGGCGCAGCAGCATCAGATGACCGGAGTGATGAGTGAATCCCTGGCTTGTTCGGGAAAGGACTGCACCGACGAAACCGTTCGAAAGATTTTAAACTGGCAGACGGTGATGGGGATGACGACGCCCGTGGTGCACGGGATTTTTCACTCGCTCAGGGGAGAGCGCGAGTTTGAATGCCCGCCTGATTTCGGTCCTGCGTCAAAATTCAGGGACGGGTTGCTGCAATTGTCAAAAGATTTAACGTCCGTTCAGGAACTGCTTCTTGGTGCCTCTCAAATCGCCCCTGTGGCGATTTTATGGCCGATCAAGTCCTTCCATCTTCTCGGAAAATTCTGGCAGTTCGAGCCGGGCGGGTTGCGGGGGGAGTTGACGGCGCTCGTCCTGGCATGCCTGGAAGCGCATGTCGGAATCCAGTTACTGGATGAAGCGGACTTCCAGAGCGCCACGATGATAAATGGCAAGCTAACCATTGGCAATGCGACTTATTCCCATATCATAGTTCCGGGTTCGTCCATATGGAGCAAAGCCACTTGGGATTTGCTGGCACACTACACTGAGTTAAAGTTAAAGATTTATCAATTTGGGACGCGACCGCGGTTTCTGGAGACGCCAGATGGTATTGAGGAATTTGGAAGGGCTCCATTTAACGAGTTAACCGAAACCATGATCAAAAATGAGCTGCCGAGGCTGCAGGATATACAATCCGCAGGTTCGACAGATATCCGCATTACCGGCTGGATTAAAAACGGACATGAATTTTACTTGCTCTGTTATCTCGGAGAAGGCCCCGTCGAAGCATTGATCGATACTGAAACTTATGAGCTATCCAGTCAGAAAATCTTAACGATTAACCGATCAGGGAATGACTCTGTATGCCGAATCAACAAAAGGGGCAGATGATGAAAGAAACCGAGAAGGCTTATCAGCGCGCTTGTGACAAATATGCAGAATACGGAGTTGATGTTTCCTCTGCTCTTCTCAGGCTTGATTCGATATCAATCGCCATACATGCCTGGCAGGGAGATGATGTAGTCGGGTTTGAAAGGAATGAGCATTCGCTGACTGGGGGCTGTCAGGTAACGGGTAATTATCCGGGAAGAGCTCGAACCGCCGATGAACTGCGGGCCGATCTGGAGGTGGCGTTGAAATTGATTCCCGGGCGGCACAGGGTCTGTCTTCAGGCCCATCAGGTTGACAGAATGTTCAACGGGGTTGATCGTGATGGCTACGGTATCGAGCATTTTTCGAAATGGATGGACTGGGCGGAACATCATAATTTAAAAATGGATATCGCCCCCGCCTTTTATTCCCATAAGAATTTGGACAATGGGATGTCCTTGAGTCATCCTGATCGGGCGATCAGGCAGTTTTGGATCAATCACGGGAAAAGTATCCGGCGGATCGCCGCGAAGATGGGTAAGAAGCTGGGTGCTCCGTCAATCTGCAATATCTGGGTTCCTGACGGTTTCAAAGATACGCCGGCTGACAGACAGAGCCCGCGGTTGAGATTGCAGGATTCCCTCGATGAAATCTTCGCCGATACGCTGCCGCATAAATATCTGCGTGATTCCATTGAATCCAAGCTTTTCGGGATTGGAGTTGAATCCTATACTGTAGGTTCCCATGATTTCTGTTTGGGATATACGGTAAAAAAGAAAAAACTTCTATGCCTGGATACCGGGCATTTTCATCCTACCGAATCCATTGCGGACAAGCTGTCGGCCGTAATGTGTCACCTTGATGAAATTCTGCTCCATATCAGTCGGGGCGTGCGCTGGGACAGTGACCATGTTCCGGTGCTGAACGACGAGCTCATTTCCATCACGCAGGAATCCGTCCGGTATGATTACCTGAAACGCATTAATTTCTGCCTGGACTATTTTGATGCCAGCATAAACCGTGTTGCGGCCTGGGTGATTGGCGTGCGGAATATGCGGAAGGCGCTACTGAACGCGCTCTTGGAGCCACATAAAATACTGTGCGATCTTGAAAATAAGCGGGATTTTACCGGACGTCTTGCCCTACAGGAGGAGGCAAAGATGCTCCCGCTGGGAGCGGTATGGGAATACTATTGTCTTAAAAGCAACGTTCCGCCTGGATTTTGTTTTATGGATGATATCAGGAAATATGAATCTCGCGTCCTCATGAAGAGGGAGTGACGATAAGGAATAATCGATGAAGGATCAGTTACATGTGGAACAGCGGTTCGAGGGCGTGGCGTGGTGATGTTGCGAGTTTTAGGCGGAATGGTGACGGTTTTGATGATGGTGCAGGAATGGAAACATGCGGTTAAGAATAAGGGAGTCAGAAATTATGAAAGTGTATAAAAGCGCTAAGTTCAAGGGATTCATTGGCGGTTTGTCAGGGATGATTTTATCACTGACAGTTCTGAATTGTTCAGCGGGTAACCTCGAGTTGGTGAAAAAAGGGCAAGCCAAAGTGTGCCTGGTGCTGCCAGCTACGCCGAAGCCTGATGAGAAGCTTGCCGCCGATGAATTATCTGATTTTTTTGAGAAAATATCCGGAGTTAAAGTTGGGATTGTCACAAATGTCGACATGGTGGGCGGGCTCATCCCTGTCAAAATCGGACTGAGCCTTTGTCCCGAGGCTGAAAAACTCAGTAGGGACTCCGGCAGTGAACCTGCCGCATTCATGCTCAGGGTGCAGAAAGACGGTGTGTGGCTAGCCGGATTGGCGCCGGAAGGGACTTTGTTCGCCGCCTACGAGCTTCTGGAACAACTGGGCGTCGGTTGGTATATGCCTGGCGATCTGGGGACGATCATCCCGTCTACCAGAACGATCGCACTGCCAATCCAGCAAACCATTCAGATTCCCTCGTTCAAAGGCCGCCATCTCCAGGCCATCGGCGACGGGACGTGGGCGAAGCGGATGCGTTTGGGCGGATTTGGGGCGGGAGGACACGGGCTTCCGATCAAGGCTGATGCAAAAATCCACCCAGAGATGTTTTGCCAGGAAAACGGGCAGCCGACGCACCAACTTGAAGTCAGCAATCCAGAAGTTCTTCGTCTGGCCATTGAGGCGGCACTGAAATACTTCCGCAAGAATCCCAGCGAAAAATATATTTCAATGTCCCCTAATGACGGTGCGGGTTTTGGCTCCTCCCCATGGGATGCCAGCGAAATGGATCCGTTGCACGGAAAAATATCGGCGACGGATCGCTACGTTAGATTCTATAATCTTGTCTTGGCGGAAGTTCATAAGGAATTCCCTGACGCCGGTATTGCTTTTTACTGCTATGGGCAATTGATGCGTCCGCCCGTTAAGGAAATGCCGGACAAGCACATCCTTCCAGTATTTGCTCCTATTGACCTCTGCCGGTTTCATTCGATTGAAAATCCCATCTGTCCTGAACGTCAGTATATGAAGCAGATTATCGCCCGCTGGCAGGAACTCGGCTGCGAAATATACTATCGCGGCTATTATTTCAATCTTTCGGACCAAGGGCTCCCTTTCAGTATGATCCGGCAGATCAGTGATGAACTCCCGTTTTTTTACAATAACAAGATTGTGGGCTGCCGGGTTGAATGCATGCCGATTTGGGGCTTTCATGGGCCGTCGCTCTATCTGGCGAGCAAATTGATGTGGAGTGCGAAAGCGGACGCCAAAGCCATCATGGATGACTATTTCAAGGCATTATATGGGCCTGCGGCTCAGCCGATAAGTAAGTTCTTCGATATCCTGGAGGATACCTATGGTCATGCCGATTATCATACGGGGAATGTGTTCGACATCCCGCATATCCTTACCACCGATATCCTGAACCAACTGGATGAACAACTGAGTGCGGCGGAGAAATTGACCAGTCCGGAATCCGATTTCGCGAAGAGAATTCAACGTGTACGGATGTCGCAGGAGTACGGGAAGGCAAATCTTGTGATGATGGCGGCTTTCAACGATGGCGATTTCAAGAAATCCAAAGAGGAATACCTGAAAGTTTCCTCAATGATTCTCGAAGGCAATAAACTGACTCCACCACTATTCGCTCACATCCCAGTCGCATACTTGAAACGCTTCTGGGGCGGATCAATCGATTCGGCATATGAGGGGATTGAGAAGGGTAACAGGATTGTGGCCAGGCTTCCGGATCAGTGGTTATTTATGCTGGATCCGCTAAATGGGGGCGAGGCCCTCGGCTTCTACAAACCAGCCATGGGGCCTAAGAACTGGCTGAAAATGAAAACATATTCCGAGTCCTGGGGCAACCAGGGACTGCGCTATTACAAGGGCGAGGCCTGGTACCGTACCGCCGTTAACGTTGATAAAAAATTCAAGGGCGAGACGATTCACCTCTGGCTGGGTGGTATTGACGATATGGCAACCGCCTGGATCAATGGAGAAAAACTGGATTGCTTGGCCAAGGGGGCCGCTCCCATCGGCAAAGCCTGGGAATTCGATTGTACCGGCGCGATCCGGTTCGGACAGGAAAACGTGATTGTCATTAAAGTTTCTAATCGGGAGGTCAATGAGCTGGGAACCGGCGGCATTACCGGCCCTGCTATGCTCTGGACCGTGTCCCGCAAGGAGTCATTATAATGAATCGCTATGTAAGAAAACTATTACCTGTTTTGCTGTTCTTCATCAGCTTCTGCCTATCATCCTGTACGAGCGTGTCCGATCACCACGGCAAGCTTTGTTTGGCGAAAAAGGGTAAGGCTGAATTTCCCATTGTGATCGCGAAGAATGCCTCCGCGCTGACCCGCACCAATGCGGTGGTGCTGTCCTCCTATCTGCGAAAGATGACCGGTGCGGGCTTCGCCATAGAAGAAGGGGACGGCTCAGCGGGGATCGTGCTCGGGCGTCAGGAGGACTTTCCTGCATTGCCGAAACGGTTCGATGCCAATCCGGCAGATCCACAGCGCACGGAGGAGTATCTGCTCTTCACGCATGCTCGAGGGTTGCTCCTGGTGGGGGCCAGTGATCTCGGCGCGCAAAATGCCATGTGGGATTTTCTGGGACGACAGGGGTATCGCCAGTATTTTCCCGGTCCAACCTGGGAAATTGTCCCCTCGGTTCCCCGGCTCACCGCCAGATATGACGAAGTTCAGAAACCGAGCTATATTATGCGATCAGTCTGGTTCACCTTTGGGACCTATCCTGAGCGCGGACTCTTGTATAAGGACTGGTGTCAAAAAAACAGGATGGAAAGCGGGTTCACCATCAACGCCGGACATACCTACGACGGAATCATTGCGAAGAACAAGGACGTCTTCCTCAAACATCCCGAGTATCTGGCCATGGTGGGAGGCGAGCGCAAGGGAGCCAAGTTTAACGTCGCCAATCCCGGTCTGCGGCAGCTTGTTGTTGATTACAAGTTAGCGGAATTACGTAATCACCCCGAGCAGATGAGCGTTTCCATGGATCCCAGCGACGGCGGCGGGTGGGATGAGAGCGCGGAGGCGAAGAGCATCGGTTCACCTTCCGACCAGGCGATCACTCTGGCCAATGACGTAGCGTCGGTGATGGAGAAAGATTTCCCGGGTCGTGCCGTCGGCCTTTATGCCTACAACCAGCATGCCGAGCCGCCCACGATCAAAGTACATAAGAATGTTTTCATTCTGGTCGCCACTTCATTCCGCGGGACTTCCCTGAGCCTGAAAGAACAGATGGACGGCTGGAAAAAGCAGGGTGCCACCTTGGGTATACGGGATTATCTCTCTTACCCGGCGGCCAACTACGATATTCCCGCCCGTTGCGCCGGTGGATTCCCGTCCCATAAATCTGTCGGACGCTTTAAGGATTACCATGACTGGGGCGCGCGTCTCTACAGCGCGGAGTCAGGGGACAACTGGGGCATCAACGGGTTTATGTATTACTCGGTGGCACGCATGCTTTGGAACGTCAATGACACCCGTTTTGTTGACGGGCTTAAAGAGGAATTTCTCATAAACTGCTTCGGGCCGGTGGCAGACGAGATCCGACCCTATTACGAGGCGCTGTCTTCTGGGAACAGTCCTGTTCTCGCGCCCGCCTTTTTCCGTCGGCTTTACGAATCGATCCAGGCCGCCCGCCTTAAAACCCCCGGAGCGGCCATTGATGCCCGGCTTGATGATCTCACCCTTTATGTGCGTTATCTGGAACTTTACAAAAAGTACGCCGATGCATCCGGTCCAGCAAGGCAGCAGGCGGCGCAGGAAATGTTCTCCCATCTCTATCGGGCCCGGTTTCATTCGACGAACCACGCCTATGGCATCATTCGTGATCTATCCGGGAGGGATCGCTCCCTGGGCTGGACCCAGGAGGAGAGGAAATCTTTCGGGCGCGGCGTCCCGCTCTGGGAAATACAGGCTCCGCCGGAAGAACGCATCAGTCCCGAACTATCCTTATGGGAACCACGAGCCCCCTACGAAAAGAAAGAAATTCTGGCGATCGAGGCCGATGGAGTAAAAAACAATCCAAAACTGGACTTCAAGCCCGTAAGCTTCAGTCAGGATCTCGTGCCAGCCGCCCCCATCCTTACAGGAGAAAAAACGATCGCGCCGGGATGGCTTGGTGGGCAGGCGGTGCATAACATCCTCTACTACACCTGGGCGGAGAAGGCCGGTTCCGAATGGCATGTTAAGGTGACCTGCGGCACGGATTCGAAAGGGAGACCCCTGGGCAAGATCCGGCCTAAAGTCGAACTATGGTCCGCAAAAGAGGCGGAGGACGTGCCGGTGTCTGTCGCCGAAGTGGATGTCGAGTTCGGGAAGACGGGTGATCTTGTGGTGAAGTCACCCCATGCGGGGCTTCATTGGATCGTTCTAAGCGGTGCGCGTTGGCAAAAGCTCGAACTTGACCCAGGCAAATCTTGGACCGTCACCTCATCCTCTGATATCCCTTGTCAATCTCAGGGCGCAGCTGAGACCAGCACGCTGTATTTTTATGTACCCAAGGGAACATCCATCATTGGTGCGCATTTCACCGGACGCGGGGTGCTGTTTAATCCTGAAGGGAAGGCTGTGAAAAACTTTGATAATGCCGGCTACGTGAAAATCGATGTGCCTCAGGGAATGGACGGTCACCTGTGGAAAGTGAAAGACCTGAGGGGCGGTCATTTCCTGCTTCTCACCGTGCCGCCTTACTTCGCGCCGTCCCCCCGCGACCTGCTGCTGCCGCGTGAAGTGGTGGAGGCAGGGCGGAAGTGATAATCTTTGGAGGACAATCCGAAGTTCTGTTAAGTTCAGAGAACGGAAATGTAGCGGATTGAGTTCGAGGCGAAGATAATAAAGACGAAAGATTAAAATGAAGAACCATCTTATGCGCAGGACAATGATCAATGCCGAGCCTTTTATAGAGAGGTCGAAATTTGAGCCGGGTTGGGCCTGGTCGAGATGGGGGAACTGGCCGGCCTGGTGGGTGGATCATCCTGAGCGTTCGTTATCGGAGCCCTCTGTGGCGGTATTCCGCCTGAAATTTAACCTGGAGGAGGCCGCCACCCTGCGGCTTCATGTGAGTGCCGACCACCGCTATCGGATCTTCCTTGACGGGCGAGACTTTGGGAGGGGCCCTGAGCGGGGTGACATCCAACATTGGTTTTTCGAGACCTATGAAGGAAAGGTTCCTGCCGGCGAACATCTGCTGGCGGTTCAGACGTGGTGGCTTGGTGAGAAGGCACCCTATGCTCAGATGAGCGTGCGGCCCGGCTTCATGCTGGCCGCCGAGGGCGTATGGCTCGAACCGTTGTCGACCGGGCATGCGAAATGGGAGGCGGCCTTGATGCCGGGCCTTGAATTTATAGCACCCGGCGATACGTGGGGAACCGGCTGGAACGTGCGGGTCGACGGCGCGTCCTATCCATGGGAATGGGAAAGCGGCGGTGGCGAATTCGAGTGGAGGGAGGCGCAAAAAATCGCCATGGCGGTTTCTGCCGCATGGAAAAATGAGACCCCGCCTTACTGGATGCTGATGCCTGCGGCACTCCCGCCCATGCTGGATGAGCCTGCCAAGGCCGGTGTCTTGCGGCATCTTGCGGAAGGCATCGCCCCCTATCCCGTCGCGGCGAACCGGCATCTCGCGGCTGAGGCCCGGGGATGGAGCGAATGGCTCTCGGGGCTTGCCCCGGTGCACATCCCTGCCAAAACCAGCAGGACCGCGCTGATTGATCTCGAGAACTATTATTGCGCCTATCCCGAATTGCTGGTATCCGGCGGAAAAGGAACTCAGATCCGCCTTCAGTGGGCAGAGGGGCTCTTTCGAAAAGCCGATGGCGGAGGTAAGGGGCAGCGCGATGAAATCGAAGGCAAGTTCTTCCGGGGCGGAGTCGGCGATGAATTTCTGCCCGATGGCGGAGAACAACGCCTGTTCACGACGCTCTGGTGGCAAGCGGGACGCTATCTCGAGCTGACGGTTACGACGGGTGATTTTCCGGTCACCCTGGAACGATTAAGCCTCCGCTGCACAGGATACCCTCTGAAAATGGAGGGGCATTTCGACGCCTCCGACGTGCAGTTCTCACGTTTTCTGCCCATTGCCGAGCGCGCCATACAGATGTGTTCCCACGAAACCTACATGGATTGCCCTTACTATGAGCAGCTCATGTACATTGGAGACACGCGGCTTGAAGTTCTGACAACCTATGCCATGACGCCCGACGCGCGCCTACCCCGCAAGGCCCTGCTGCTGTTCGACTGGTCCCGCAGGAACTCCGGTTTTACACAGTCCCGCTATCCATCGCGGGTCTGTCAGGTCATCCCTCCTTTTTCCCTCTGGTGGGTATGCATGGTTCACGACTACTGGATGTGGCGCGACGATCAGGCGTTTGTCAAAGAGCGAATGCCGGGCGTGCGGGCCGTGACCGAGGCGTTCCGATCTCTGCTTCAACCGGACGGCCTCATGGCGGCACCGAACGGCTGGAACTTCACCGACTGGGTCAAGGAACCCTTGGCTTGGCCGGCGGGCATTCCTCCCCAAGCCGATTTCGCTCCGAGTTCCGTATTGAATCTGCATTTCGCCCTCGTGCTTCTCCGGAAAGCGGAAATGGAGTCGAGTTTTGGCGAGCACCAACTTGCCGACCGTGACCGCGCCACGGCGATGAGGGTGACCGATGCCGTAATGCGGGTCTTCTGGAACGAAGCGCGAGGCCTGATCGCGGATGATGCCCAACACGAGTTCTTCAGCGAACATGCGCAGTGTCTGGCCCTTTTGGGTGGGCTTCTCGATGAAAGCAAACAACGCAGGATAGGAATCTCGCTCTGTTCGTCAGGCGGTCTTTCAAAAGCGACCATATACTTCACGCATTATCTGTTCGAGACCTACCGCTTGCTAGGCAAGGATAAATTATTCTTTGAGCGTTTGAAGCTCTGGCACCAATTGCCGGAACAGGGTTTCAAGACAACCTTTGAAGAGCCGGAACCGTCACGCTCGGACTGCCATGCCTGGGGCGCTCATCCCTTGTTTCATTGCTATGCGACTATCCTTGGAATCCGGCCCGATGCGCCGGGCTTCAGCCGCGTCCGCATTGCGCCCATGCCCGGGCCCCTGCAAAGGGTTGCCGGCACGCTCCCTCATCCCCAAGGCGAAATCGAAGTAAGGCTCGAAAGAGGGAGCGGCGATTCGCTGGAGGCCATAGTATGCCTGCCAGCCGGAATGGACGGAGTTTTTGCCTGGAAGGGCGAGGAACGGAAGTTATCGCCCGGAAAAAATGCCCTGAAATTTAACCCAGCGGTGACGGAGTGAGTGGCAAATGAAACAGAACACAGAAATTTCAAACTCATCATGGATGAAACAAGATAATCTAACCTATCATATGATTGACCATAGAACGTGGGCGCAAATTTTGTCTGAGGATATCTGTAAATGGACTCCGCCACAGACCGTGCATCTGCCGATCCAGGCCGTGCATTCGCCCGATTTCATTCACGTGGACTGTTCGTTGAATGTTTGCCGCCGCCGGATTATCCCGGGTTTGTCGGTAAGTGATACCGGGCACCAGGACAAAGCCGGACAATTGGAGGTCATGCTTGTTGAAATGCTCCCCGCTGATCCTCCCTTTGTGCCGCAAGGCCGCTCGAGTCGTATGTCTCTTGCGGAGGGGAAATATCCGGTGGCTACGGTGGAGTATTTTGCAGATTTGCTTTACCGGTTCGAATACTTTTGCGTTCCGGGTGACCGGCCAGACCGCGATTGCCTGTGGGTCACTTGCCGCGTAACCAACACGAGCAGCCGGCCGAGGTCTGCAACGGTGCGAGCACGAATTGGTTTCGCGCCCGAAAAGGATCTTTTTGAGCATCACTATATTCCCTTCTTTTGGGATAACACCAAATACCGGCACCCGACACAGTGCGGACTGAACGACGAGCGGATTCTGCGTAATGGGAAAACCGTAGGGCGCGTATTGCCCGGGAGTTTCACCTGCAACTGGGAGCAAAAGGCTGCTTTCACAGCCGAAGATTATGCCGTGCTCAATATGGACTATTTTGTTGAGCCCGCGCATCGGTTCACGGAATTGACGGAATGCCTGCGCTTTCACCGGGACTTGGCCTCCGGCGAGGAAGCCGCATTTTCATTCGTGCTTCTGACGAATTACGAACAGTCTGACGAGGGTGACCTTCAGATGTTGGCATCAGCCGATTCACAAACAGATCGCAGCCGGAGTCTCGCCCATTTCAAGTCCCTGTTTCCGGTCAGCGCCACCCGCATGATCTGTCCTGCAGGTTGTTGGGATCGGATCTTTGAGGAATTGCAGATTTCCTCACTACAATTGATGGTCCCTTTCCCCGACTTTCCCGGCTTGGCACCGACTCAGGGCGGGGCAGGCCATGAGCGCCATCTCATCTGGGTGCAAGAGGCGGTCTTAATGCTGTTGCCCCTGCTCAAGCTGGGACGCTTCAAGGAGGTCAGGGCCGGCCTGGATTTCATTTTCTCAATGCAGGATGGCGGGTTTCCACCAGAGGGCCGGTTCACCACGTTGGAAGGAGCCGTGGGGACGACCGGTCCGCGCTGGATCAACAGCACGGGCTCGGCATTGGCCCTGGCCGCCGACTATTATAGTTTGTCCAAAGATGAAGCGTTTCTTCGGGATTATTTGCCCCGTATTCTGCGCGCCGCCGACTGGATTGTGGGAGAACTGAGGGCCACGCGCCAGGTGAAACCTGATGGTAGTCGGTCGCCCATGTACGGGCTGATGCCATGTGGTCGCGCTACCGATGGCGATGTTGGGCATGTCATCGCCTACACTGACGCCTACACTTTCTGGGGATTGGACAAGACCGTTCGGCTATTGAAAATCCTGGGTCACCCGCGGCATCTTGAATTCGAGCGGGAACGTGATCACTATCGCGCGGACATAACGACTTGTGCGGAGAGTTTGGCCCGGGCGGATGGGTTTATCGATCGCAAGATCGTGACGGGCGATCCGGAAGAGAAGTATGCCAAGGTCTTTGAGGTCGTGTGTTCTATCGCCCATTTAGCCTTCACGGGCGGGATTGATTTGCATAATAGTCTTTTTGACCGTTATGTCGCCTATGCTGAAGCGCAGTTGATGGATGGGCCTTTTACAGGGAAGATGAATCACGAGATTTACTACATGGGTTGCCTGGATTTGGTCTGGCAACAGATCTACCTCAAGCGTGGAGCCTGGAAAAAGGCGTTTCTGGCAGCTCGGGTGAACTTGAAATATGGTATGACGCAGGACACGTTTCAGGTTCAGGAACGATTTTCCATCAGCAACCCCGCCTTTACCCCGTTTCAGCCCAATGGCAGCGGAAATGGTCGTGTGTTGGAGATGATGCTCTCCTCGTTTTACTTTGAAAATGCCGATGATGATGTCACCCTGCTTGCCGGTATCCCCTTCCTGTGGCTCCAAATGAATGGCCGGACCGCCTTGACGCAGCTGCATACATCGAAGGGACAGCTCTCCATTGAGGCCAACATGGAGGGCGACCACTGCCGCCTGTGGTTTCGCGCAGAGGATGACGGGGCACTTCCGACGTGCGTCCGAATTCCGGAACACTTCGAGGTCATCGACGCAGCAGGCGCCTGTCGTGACCCGGGTGTTCAGCGGTTTAGAACTGAGTCAGGATGCCGTGAAGTCAAGTTTCTGCTCCGCGATAATGATTTTACCTCGGAAAAAGCGTCTAAATAAACTTTAAAGGAAAAGGGCAAAGATGAAGTCGGAATCTATAATCTTAAACGCGTCATGGATATGGCTGGCCGGGCAATCCGGGAGCAACAAACACCAGTATGTTGTTTTTCGGAAGACGTTCAATCTTCGCCACCTGCATGAAAATCAGGTTTTAGAGATCTCTGTCGATTCCGATTTCGTTCTTTTTGTCAACGGGCGGGAAATCGGACGCGGCCAGTTCAGCGACTATCCGCAGGAAAAAACATATACCCGGTTTGAGGTAGGCGGAAAGCTACAGGAGGGCCGTAACTGCATGGCCATCCTGGCGTATCACCGCGGTGAAAACTTTTCCGAGCACCGTGCCGGACAGCCGGGGCTGATTGTCGCGCTGAATGCCGGAGATAAGGGAATTCTTTCGGATGCGACCTGGAAATGCCGCCAGCATCCGGCCTTTGTTTCCGGGGATATGCCCAAGGTCACGGGGCAACAGGGGTTCACCACCTGTTTTGATGCGCGTAAGGATTGTTCCTGGACGGACATGGATTTTAACGATGCGGATTGGCCAGATGCGGCGGTACAGGGCGAAGCGCTTTCCGGCTACTGGCGGGAAATCCTGCCCCGGCCGGTTCCCGTACTGACGCAGGGAAAGGCGCTTGATGCAAAAGTTCTTTCCCAGGGAAATTTTACAAGAAAAAGAGAATTCGAAAGTTTTGCCGAGACCATGGCAAATGACGCCCTGGTATCCATGTGGGGAAATGTGGTGTTTACGAAGGAAATGGCCGCCAAGGGATATGCCTGGTGGGCAAACTTCGGATTCCATCGTGATGGAGGCGCTAGTTCCAGCCTACTCGTGAACATCCCGGACAATGGGTTTGAAGGAGCCTATTTCATATTAGACTTTGGCCGGGAAGAAACGGGCCTAATTCATTTTGACTTGGATGCGCCTGCAGGGACGGTCATTGATATAGGCCATGGCGAGCATGTCGTGGATGGCCGGATAAGAATTCGTATGGGGTCGCGCAATTTTGCCGACCGTTACATTTGTCGGGAGGGGATTAATCTCTATACATTACCTTTCAGACGTTTGGGCGGACGTTATCTCCAAGTTCATGTCTCAAACTTTCATGCCCCCTTGAAAATTCGTTATTTTGGGCTTATCCCCTTAGCCCTTCCGGAAATCTCCACCTGCGAATTCCGGACATCGGACACTCTGGCTGAAAAGATATATGAAATCAGCGTGAGAACGTTGAAGTGTTGCATGCACGAACACTATGAGGACACACCTTGGCGAGAGCAGTCCCTTTACGCCTTCGATGGCCGAAACCAGGCGTTGTACGGCTATTATTGTTTTGGCAATTACGATTTTGCCGCGACGTCGTTTGATCTTTTGGGGCGAGGAATCCGCGCTGACGGATTGTTGGAATTGTGTGCCCCGGCTAAAATCCCCTGCACCATTCCGATGTTCAGCCTTGTGTGGATATCTGCCTTGGCGGAGCACTGGATGCATGCAGGCTCGCCCGTGCTTTTTGAGAAATTCTCAGGACAGATCAAGCTCATGCTGGAGGTCGTTTTGGCCAGAAAAGATGGAGGGTCCGGGTTGTATAGGACTCCTGTATCACCGGATCTGTGGCATTTTTATGAATGGGCGCCGGGACTTGATAATGATCGTGATCCCGGTGAGCGATTGGATGCGCCTTGGAACTTGTTTCTGCACGAAGCGCTGGGAGCCTATGCCCAAATGTTGAGGCTGTCCGGAAATGTTGCCGAGGCGGAAGAGATAGAGGGCAAGAGGGCTGAACTGGGCCATGCCATAACTCAAGTTTTCTGGGATGAGCAAGAGCATTGCCTGTCCACTTACATTTTCGACGGCAAGCATGCCGGTTTCCACCAGTTAATCCAGGCGTTGACGCTCAATGAGCATATCCTGGATGGTGAGCGGGAGAAGGTCCTGCTGCGAAAAATATCCAGCTCCGACTTTCCGGAAATGACCTTAAGTTCAATGCTCTACCTCGTCAGGGCTTTGATGGACCAAGATGAAGGCTCCAGGAAATGCGTGGCGTTGATCATTCATGACCATTGGGGGAAGATGGTCTTGGCCGGGGCATCTACCTGCTGGGAAACAATTGATGGCGAAGCTGCATTTGGCGGCGCCGGAAGTTTGTGTCACGGCTGGAGCGCATTGCCGGTTTATTACTACCATGCGTATATCCTGGGAATCCGCCCTCTTTCTCCTGGTTTCAAAACCTTTTCCATCACGCCTTATTGCGACCGGTTTTTCCAGGCGAAAGGCGAAGTGATGACCCCCTATGGTAAAATCTCTGCTGAATGGTGCAGGACGGGAACAGGAATTGAGATGTCGGTAAACCACCCTGTGGAGTGCAAACCAAAGGTCTCTCCCTATCCTGAATATCAATCCATCAGGGTTAGTTGCAATGCGAGAAGTGTAACGTGAAATGCCGTAGGGATATAAGAACATTGGCGCTGGCGAAAGTATTTTAAAATTATGGCTATGCTCAAAATCTCTGTAATGATGAGCCGGATTTTAGACCGTGTGACCCGGCGGGGCTGCCCCCCCGCCGGGTCGCGCGTCTATACCTGCGGCACGCTGCGCTACACGACCTTCGGGCTGTTTGTGGTGTTCTTCTGGCTCCTGTGGGGCGATTTCACCATGTGCCTGATGGAAACGGTGCTGCCGTCGATCCTCCCCCTGCAACTCAAGGCCCTTGGCGCGCCCAACATGGTCATGGGTATTTTCCTGGTGACGGTACCCAGTACCATGAACTTCTTTGTCAATCCGGTCATCAGTTTCCGGAGCGACCGGCACCGGGGGCCCTGGGGGCGGCGGATTCCTTTCCTGCTGGCGCCCACGCCGTTTATTACCGTCGTGCTGGTGGCCATTGCCTTTGCACCTGAAATTGGCGCCTGGGTGCATGGGCTGATGGCGGGACACGGGGGCTTTGGGAAGAACACCATCATCATCGGCGTGATCGGGCTGTTACTCGTCATTTTCCAGTTTTTCAACATGTTCATCTCGTCGGTCTATTACTACCTCTTCAATGATTTGGTGCCAGCGGCCTATCTGGCGCGATTCATGGCGGCCTTCCGGGTGGTGGGGACGTTGGCGGGAATGACCTTCAATTATTTCGTGTTTCCCCATGCCCAGACGCACATGCGGGTTATTTTCCTGGGTGCGGCGGTACTCTATTTCGTCGGGTTCATGTCGATGTGTTTCGGCTTGAAGGAAGGCAAATATCCCCCGCCTACGCCCCTGGTGGGGAACAAGACGGGGCTGCTGGCCAGTTTTGAGACCTATTTCCGGGAATGTTTCACCCATCCCTACTATTTGAATATGTTTGCCATGTCGGCAGCGGCGCAGGTGGCTGGCGCCTGTGGTTTCGTGGCTACATTGTTCTATCTCCATTTGGGAATCTCATTGGAACAGTTGGGTAAGTTCAATACCTGGATGGCGATTCCGGGTTTACTGCTCATGGTGCCGATGGGGATGTTGAGCGATCGGATTCATCCGGTGCGGGTGTTGGTCGGGCTCGGGTTCTTTGGACCTATCATGGCGATCGCTTCCTTTTTCTTTGTTCATGATTTCAGGAGTGTCATCATTCTGACGCTGATTGCATTTCCCATCGCCCAGTTACAAGGGGCGGCCGCCATGCCTTTGAATTGGTTGCTGTTCCCCAAGGATAAGTTTGGCCAGTTTGGCTCGGCGGATGCGATGGCACGTTCCATCGTCACAATTGTCGGCAGTGTGGTGGCGGGACTCTCCCTTGACCTCATGAAGCGGCTTTATCACGGGGACGAGGAATACTATCGTTGGATGTACATCTGGTCCGCCACCTTTGCATCAATCAGTTACTTCTTTTTGTGGAGGGTATACCGGGGATGGAAGGACCATGGTGGGATTAATGATTACAAAGCGCCGCATGTTGAGCATGATGTAGGGTGCGTTGGAGCAAAGCAGGAAAAATAAATATTACCTGAGAAGGGTAATGTGAAATTCACAGGAGATGAGATGTTGAACCCAGTAAGGATTTGCTTAAGACCAATATGCGTAAACTCAAAACCTTCCATGTGATGCCGCTTATTCCCGGTCGCGAGGTCGAACTCGCCGCTGATGCGGAGATCCTTCTCAATACTGGTGTCTGCACTGATATTGCCTGCATGCTCACCCTAGTCCCCGAGGGCGATCCTCCCGTGGACAAGGCGAAGATTCTCGGCGATCGTTTCACAGTCTTTCGCGACGGTTTCAAGGGTGACAAATCCCGGGTCGGCATCCTGGCGCAGGCCACCATCGGACACGGCTGGATTCCTGACGAACCCGCGTCCTATGAGAAAATCATCCGACCCGACGGCAGCCTCGCCTACCAGATGTGCCCGTTGGATCCCTTGTTTCAGAACTATATCCGTGACGCGTTCCGGCACCTCGCCGCGCTGAAGCCGGCCTTTTTCATGATCGACGATGACTTCCGGCTTCTGCACGGACGGGACGGCTGCTACTGTCCGCTCCATCTGGCAGAAATCGGCCGTCGGTTGGGGCGGACCTTCACCCGCGAAACGCTGCTGAACACGCTCCGCATTGATACCGCAGCTGCGCAAGAATATGACAAACTCCTGCTTGATTCCCTGATGCGCGTTGCCGGGATCATGCGTGAGGCGATCGATGGAACCGATCCCGCCATCCCCGGGAGTTTCTGCGCCTGTCAGCGCGACATCCGTCATGCCGGCCCCATTTCGCGGCGCCTTGCCGGAAAAGGGAATCCCCTCGTTGTCCGCATCAATAATGCCCGCTATCTGAGTTCTGAAATGCGCACCTTCGCCAACCGTATGTACGACGGCGCGGCGCAGATTGCCGGCCTGGATTCGGACGTCACCATTCTTGCGGAGACCGATACCTGTCCCCAGAACCGTTACAGCGCCGGTGCAAACTTGATGCATTCGCACTATGTGGGCTCAATCCTGGAAGGCTGCCAT
>JBAXWB010000034.1 GCA_037128595.1 bacterium | reverse complement strand
CCTCCGGTCTCAACACCTACCGACCCAGCAACTCAGCCACCGTCCGCCGAGCCGCCGGTGTCTGTCCCTGCCGTCGAGGCGCCAGCAGAAGAAAGGCCGGCACCCGAGCCCGAGGCCGAACCGGAACCCGTGACCCCCGAGGAACCGGCGACACCGGATTCGGAGCCTGAGCCGCCTGCGATTGAGGACCCACCGCCTCCGGCCTCAACGACTAACAACCCAACAACTCAGACACCGCCGGCCGAGCCGCCGGTGTCTGTCCCTGCCGTCGAGGTGCCAGCTGAAGAAAGGCCGGTACCAGAGCCTGAGGCCGAACCGGAAACCGTCATCCCCATGGAGCCGGTGACACCGGACCCGGATCCTGAGCCGCCTCCGGCCTCAACAACCACCGACCCAGCAACTCAGACACCGCCTGCCGAGCCGCCGGTGTCTGTCCCTGCCGTCGAGGCGCCAGCAGAAGAAAGGCCGGCACCTGAGCCTGAGGCCGAACCGGAACCCGAAACACCAGTTGAGACGGTGACACCAGATCCAGTCCCAGAGTCTCCTGTGATTGAGGGCCCAACGCCTCCGGCCTCAACAACTAACAATCCAGCAACTCAACAACCGCCTGCTGAGCCACCGCCTGCCGAGCTGGCACCCATACTCGGGACTCACCCATGACGGCATCTTACCGGGCAGGTTGAGAAGCAGGTTGGGACGTCATCCATTCCTTCATTCCCTGCCTCACCTTGGCATTTGCTTCTGCCTGAGCGGAGCTGTCCGGGAGGGTTAAATTGTTATTCAAGACATGGCTCTTCTTGTCGGTCTTCCAGATCCTGATGACGCTCCACTCCGCAGTTTCTTCCTGTTTCTCGACGATGAACCAGTAGATGGCATCCCTGTCGTTCAAATTCACTGCAAGCCTGGCGGAGAACGGATAGAAAGCGGTCTGCGACGGGTTCACGACAGGCATCGTCTCGATGTTTCCGTGTTCACCTTTCTGCTTTAATTCAGGAAGCACGCCAGCATCTTTGAGGACTGACAGATACATGCCGGCTTCAGCCAATTGCATCATGGTCTGATTGTTTTGAGGCATCACTGTGCAAGGAGGTGATGTCCTACACCCACTGATGGCGACTCCGAGAACAAGGGTTGTCAACAAGGTGAGGTATCTGGTCATGGTCTTCTCCTTTACTCTTATCATCGGATTCTCCTCCTCCGGGAGGGATTGTCAAGGGAGAGGCATTTCCAATCGGGTGATCACCATATCAACGTCCCCAAATAGCCCAACTGCTCACCTTTCCTGCATTTCCTCTTCATGATCACATACTGCCCTGCCCGCTGCTCGTCATCCCAGATCTTCATCACGACGGGAGACCATCCCATTTGCACCAGTTGTGCCCTGATACCCGCGTATGATACTTGCCAGGGCATGAACCATCTGCATGGATTTCACGGGGCACTGAACCGGTAGAAACGGGAAGGGCGGTTCGTCCAGGAGGAATCACTGAAATAAGCCGAACCACTCGTGAGGGTGTTGGTTTTCACATCCGACCAGTTTGGACTGCCCAGGTTCGTGCAGACTTGTACCACGATCTCCAGGTTGCTGGTTCCTGCAATGGTGAACCCGAATCCGTTGGTGCTAACACCAAACTTGGAATCTGCATTCGCGTGAGGATTCCACAAAACGGCAGGACGACCGGCATAGGTATTGGTCCATCCGATAGTGTCAGGCATATAGTAGACCGTGGCACTTGAAGAGTCACCGAACAATGATGCCCCCGGAGCAGGAGTATTGCCGGTGAAATAGACTTTCTGCAGCCCGCTGCAATAATCAAACGCATTACTCCCAATCGTCACAACGGAGCTTCCGATAACAGCACGGGGAACCGAGAAGCAGTAACGGAAGGCTTTGTAGCTGATATTGGTCGTGCTGTTGGGAATGTTTATATTTTTTAGATTGTAGCACTGGTTGAATGCCCTGTAGCCAATGTTCGCGACGTTCTTTCCGATGACGACATCAGTCATCCAGCATTGATTGAACGAATCAAATTGTATATCGACGACACTATCGGGGATGACCACCTTTGTCAGCCCTGACAGACCATAAAACGCCAAAGGTGCAATGGCGGTGACGGGACAACCGCCCAACATGTTGGTGATCGCCAATTCCCCTGTGTAGGAGGAATCGCAGGATATAATGGTAGCCCGTCCATTGGCGAGGGTGTAACCGTATGGGGCAACGTAGTCGGCAGAACAGATGACCGGCATGGCGATCAACATCAGGCATGTAATCAACATTCCGAACAGTTTCATGCGATTCCTTCTATCAGATTGATGTGTCTGGTCATGATATCTCCTTTATCGGCATCCCCGGATTCTCCTCCTCCGGGAGGGATTGTCAAGGAGGAGGGTCCCAATCGGATTGGAGTCAGGACAAGATTGCTAAGGCATGATGGCTGGATCCGGGAGTGTCCCTGACAGCACAAACCGTATTCCCTTGGGAGACCATACAAATCTCGTGTGAACTTTTCTCTGACTGATTACCGCCTCATTATTCTTGTCGTCGACCGATTTCTTGGTGATCGTATGCAATACCGTCACTTCCGCCAATCCCTGCGAGATGTCCCCTTCAATCTGTGATACCTCATACTCGTCGAGCATCCCTGGGGCAGTGAAATGGTCACCTTCAGAGTAGAACCTGGCAAAAGACATATATGACAGGTCAATCTTGCTGACATCGTCCAATGGATGCCAGTCCTGCCCTCTCATGAAGACGCCTGTGCCATACTCCGTGACATGCGTAATAGTCACCCATTCGCGATTCGAGATCGAAATGTACTCACACTCCGGCACCTCATAATGGGCATCCTTCACATCCACACTCCCGGCAAATTTCCAATTTCCCTTTGTGCTACACTTGAAGATCAGGAACTGGCAATTGGATGGCCATATGTCAATCAAGGAGAGGATCGAAATTCGTGGAGTGAGGGTAAGCACTTCGGCTTTTGGTGGTTTCTCAAACAGCCTGCTGTCTCCCTTCATCCCGAGGGCTTGCCACAACCGCACATGGTCAACAGTGCCGTCGGGGTGGCCAAAACGATCCAACAGAGTATCGGGAGTGGTTTTCTTCAGGGAGGATATCGTCTCCCTGAATTCTTCGTCAGAGATCACGGGGATGTGAGCCCTGTAAAGGATCTCGCCACGATCCGTGCAGCAACAGATCAGTTTTGATCGCGTTGCCCCCTCCGGCAGACCCACCTCATGTGCTTCATTGAGGATTGTGAACGCCATGTCCCGGACGGTAATTTCCGTCCCATCCAGGTCGACATAAATCACTTTCGTGTTAGTCAACAGGGGAGCGAAACCGGACTCCAACGACCGATCCTTCGCCAGGGCAGACGCCTGATCATAAATGGCTCTGGCGAGGGCATGGCCATCTGAATAGATTCGAGTGTGCCACGGCAACAAGTCACTCCTCTCCTTCAGGCCGAACTCCACAATCACCGGTAAATGGTCGGAACCGACGGACCTGCCGACCCGCTCCGACTTGATGGCAATGCCCGTGTTGTGCAGGCAGTGGTCGATGGGGATGAGGAACAGGGGCGAGAATGACGGCCAGGACGGGTGAATGGCCTTTCCCCGGGAACTGTTCTCCAGTCCACTCCTCCTGATAAAATCCCCATAGATGGGTGACCAGGGGGTGATGTTGAGATCACCAAGGAGGATCAGGGGGCCGTTGTTCGTTTTGACATAGCCAGCCACGCAGTCAAGCTGCTCATTCCTCAACCGTGAGTATTCAGCCCCTCCGGGAGGCAGGGGATGGGTTGCGACGAGGGTGAATGGTTGTCCTCCAAGGTCCATCGTGGTAACGATCGATGGGAGATCCGCCGTGCCGAAATAGACCACCTGAGTCGAGAGGATCCCAGTCCGGGCGAACACACCGATGCCGAAATTGTCATCCCTGGTCTGGACGATCCGGCCAGGATAACTGTTCAAGGAAGGGGCGAGGCGTCTCATCCAGTCGTCGTTGATCTCCTCCAGAATGACCACATCAGGGTTCTCCTGTTGCAGGAACCTGGCCACCTCGTCAGGCTTGCCCATCTGGGTGTTGACGTTCATCAGGGCTACCTTCATGGATGGCCCTTTGACCCTATCGTACTCCCTTGTCGGGAAACGATAGGCCGCCACGGGGATAAAGTTGATGGCCGCCAGCAAAAGGTAGGCAAGTGCCCATCTCCGTTTCTTGCCCGCCAGGTAACAGGCAGCGAGCACGGCAAACAGCATGGTGTATTGGACACGGAAATGAGCGCCGATGTCCAACCACCAGGCGTGCCGGCCAAGGAAACCTGCAAGCGATCCCAGAAGGCCAAGGAAGCCTGCCGCCGTCAGGAACCCCCAAGGCCTGATCCTCAATTTGAAGAAATCACGCATATCTCGTCTATTCCCCGAGAAGTTCCTTGAGTATGGTTTCGTGCCTGTTCAGGAATTCACGGGTAACGGCATAGTGCTCGGTGTCCGTATACCGCACCTTGGTGATCGCCTGCTCCGTCAGGGAATATATCACCGCATCCGGGTAGGCCATCAGGATGGGCGAATGGGTGGCGATGATGAACTGGGAGTTCAATTTGACCAGTTGATGCAATCGGCTGAGCAGAGCAAGTTGCCTGCTGGGAGAGAGGGCGGCCTCCGGCTCATCCAGAAGATAGAGTCCATTCCCACCGAATCTTTTGGTGATCAACGTGAAGAAGGATTCCCCATGGGACTGCTCGTGCAGTGAGACACCCCCGTAAGAAGCAATGATTGGCGGTCCTCCGAATGGCTCAGCATCGAGCCGCTCAATTTCCGTGGCCACATTGAAGAAGCTCTCCGCGCGGAGGAAGAAGCCGTCCCTCGGTCGCTTGATCCCCCTGCTCAGGTTCAACACCTCGTGCAGCGGGGAATGCGAGGCTCTGGTCGAGAAGTTGAAATTCCTGCTCCCGCCTTCAGGGTTGAAGCCCGAAGCCACCGCGATGGCCTCCAGCAAGGTCGACTTCCCTGTGCCGTTCTCTCCGACGATGAAGGTTACGCTGGGGTGGAACTCGATGGTGGTCAAGTTGCGGATCACGGGGAGACAGTAAGGGTAGTCGGTAAAGGACGGTACCTTGTCCTTTCTCAGAGACAAACCCAGCAGATAGTGTTTTGCATCCAGTGCCCGTGTCATTTCGTCGTCCTCAACTCAGTCGTATCTTCGATAAGATGTATCTAGTCACGGTCATCTACTTAATTCGTCATGGATTCTCCAGGCAGGATAGATGGTAGAGTGGGGCCATTACTGGTCACGGTTTGGAGCCTGTTAAGCGGCCAATAAATAGCGATTACACGACCGACGATGTTCTTTCGGGGTACAGGCCCCCAGTATCGGCTATCCCAGCTGTTTCTCGTGTTGTCACCCAGGACATAGAACTCCCCTTCGCCAAGGAAAACCTCATTGGTCGGCGAAGTCAGGAGAGCCCCCGGGGTGACGGGATCCGCAGGGGAAAACCCTCCATACCCGCCCCGGCATGAAGAGATTGTGGCAAATATGGCAGGCTCCTTGAGTGGTTGGCCATTGACGATGAGATTGGGCGGAACGATCCCGATCCTGTCACCCGGTATCCCGGCAACCCGCTTGAAATAGTAGGTGGACTTTATTACTCCAGGGGTTGGAATACCATCTGTCCTGAACACGATAATGTCACCCCGTTGCGGATCATGAAACATATAGGTCAGTTTCTCGATGTAGAAGCGGTCATGGGGCCGTATTGTCGGACTCATGCTCCAGGCGGGGCTCTTGAATGGCTTGATGAACATAGCCGCTGACAGGTAGACCAACAACGCGATTGCTGCGACCACCACAGTGGTGAGTAGGTTAGGCGTTCTTGTCAGGGGGGTGTCATCAACCGGCATAGGGGGTGGGGTTTCGCGTGTCATGATCGTATCAGTTTGCGTTTGAGGGCTCGGCACAGGTCATGGTTTCCCCTTGGTCAACGACTGCTTTCCTTTTGCCCTTAACTCACATTTATCCCTCTCCCGCTGATAGTACTTGCTATCTGGGACAAGGGTTGCAGCAGTTGTCCAATCCCCCAGAGCACTGTCATATTGGCCTTGCATAGCCTTGAGCTTGGCCCGTTCTGCGTAGGCCATCCCGCTCTTGGGGTCGATTTCTATCGCCTTGTTCAGGTCGGCAAGGGCCAACTCATGTTTGCCTTGGCGGGAGTAGTAACCGCCTCGCTCGCAGTAGGACATCGACTTCCCTGGCTCGACCTCGACTGCCTTGTTGAACTCGGCAAGGGCAAGTGAGTTCTCGCCCCGTACTGAATACATGGTAGCCAGTCTGCGGTGGGGAAATGCCGATGATGGATCAAGAGCGATGACCTTCCTGTAATCGGCCAGTGCCCGCTCCCAGTTCCTTGAGGAATAGAACTCGGCACGGAAAAGCAGGGTGTCAATATCGCCTGGGGCAAGTTCTACAGCCCTGTTCATGTCGGCTTCGGCCAACTTGTCAGTAACTTGTGCTCGATCACAGTCGCCTGACATCATGGCCTGAGCACTCCAGAGACCGTAGAATTGTGACCTGTCTCGATAGGAACGTGAATTTGTGGGAGCCAATTCAATGGCCTTCTGGTAGTCAGCCTGTCCCTGTTCAAATTTACCATACGTAGCTTGAATGAGGCCCCTCTGCACATACACGCGGGGATTCCGCGAATCAAGTTCAATGGCCTTGTTGATGTCGGCCAACGCCAGATCGCTCTTGTCCTGGTGAAAATGGCTGTTCGTGCTTCCAAGATACATGTCTTCAGCACTCAACCCTAGGTACAGGCCGCTTCTATCCGCGTACCACTCTGACTGCTTCGGGTCAATCCCGATGGCCTTGTTGATGTCGGCCAACGCCAAACCCAGCCTACCCAGTCTCCTGTAGGCCTTCCCCCGGGTGTAATAGTTCCGTGCGTTGCCGGGATCACGTCCAATTGCCTCGGTCGCCGTGGCAATGACAGCCTCCGGTGATGCGTTGGTCTGAGACTCTCCAGCGGCGATGGCACCCGCAGTCATCCCAGACAATAGGCAACACATGAGAATAAAGTTTTTGAACATGGTGAAAACCTCCTGTGCTTGACGAGTAGGATTCTCCTCCTCTGGAAGGGTTTGTCAAGGCAAGGGGCCTTCAATGATGAGCTCTATGTTATTCGAATACAATATGCGGGATATCGATAACTTGTCATTATCTCTTTATATTGACAAAATGACAAGTTGTGACATACTGGTTTCAGTGAATAGCAACCAGGGAAATCAAATGAACAGCGTCATATCCATCAATCTTCGTCGCCTTCGCAGTATTAAGGGAAAGACTCAGGATGAGATCGCGGCCGCCGCCGGCATCAGCAGGGTGGCCTACAGGAACATTGAAACGGGTTCTTCGGTACCTCGCTCAGGCACTCTGGATGCCATTGCAGGGGCCTTGGGGGTAGATATCCTCGCATTGGCTACGCCCGTACCCCAACCGACCACGCTTCGCTTCCGAGCCCACAAAGGACTGTCTGCCCAGGAGCGGGCAGAAAGGACTCAACTGGTTACGGATACCCTAAACTGGCTGACGGACTTCAAGGAACTTGAAAACATGCTGGATGACCGAATTTCTTCCGTCCTAACGTCGAAGAGCAGGGCTAACTCAGATATAGCAACCTTGGCAGAAGAAGTCCGTCGTGAGGATTTTCATGTCGAATGCTCGGACTGTCTTCCTGATATATGCGACATTCTTGAAGCCGGGGGGGTCAAAGTTCGTGTTCTTCAGTCCAACATCAAAGGATTCTCCGGTTTCTCCGTCGGCAAGGCCGATGGCGGACCTGCCGTCGTGGTCAATACCCTTTCCACCATTCCGGTCGAACGGCGGATCTTCACGGCAGCCCATGAGCTTGGCCACTTGATCCTTCATCGCAACTCCTTCGACCCTACTGTCGAAACGGAGGACAGCAACGAGGAGCATGAGGCTGACATTTTCGCATCATACTTTCTCATGCCGAGCAAACAGTTCCAGGACGAATGGTCTCGCAACCGTGGCCTTCACTGGGTTGATCGGGTGCTGAAGACCAAGAGGGCATTCCGTGTCAGCTGGATGACCGTCCTTTTCCGCCTTTGTGAACTCAAGCAGGCTGACAGGAAAAAGATCTTCTGGCAGTTCTCATCGGCCTACAAGAGCAGGTTCGGCAAGGAATTGAGCTACAAGCATGAGCCGGATTCACAGGCGACCACGATGGCTGCCACCCAACCAAGCCAGGAGCCCGACCGCCTGACCGAATATGACTTCTACGAGGATAGGTTTGACCGGCTAGTTCGCAAGGCACTTGAAAAAGACGAGATCAGTGTCAGCAGGGCCGCCGAGATGTTGGCGATAAGTGTCAAGGAAATGCAGGAATTGGTGTTGGAATGGAGGGAACACGAGTGACCTCCCCGCAACCTGCATCCATAAAATCGATCCACATTACATCACAACAGAAGTGTTGGAGGACTTCTTCAGGAAACTGACAATGTTGAAAAAGTAAAAAGGGAGGGAGGCAACCGTCCGCTTAAGAGAAATTCCGTACGGGAACATTCGGATTCCAACGCGGCAACCAGCCAGAAAAATCTCCACCTGACCGGTGCCCCTTCACCGGTGCAGTTCACGGGTGCCTTTTCCATGGTCGCCACACCCAGTCATTTTTTGTCTTTAGTCGGCTGATGACCGCCTGAATTGTTGTCGCCCAGAATACCCCGCTCAGAATGTAGAGGGTGATAAAGAGCGGGACGGCAACCCATTCGGGAATTCTCATGCCAAGACGGAAAAGCAATACCATTCCAGCCCACAGAGGCCAGCCGAGTATCGTGATGAGCACTCGTGCACATTCCTCCCATAGGGTCCACGGTCTGGTTTGCCATGGTTCTGGAGCAAATACGATCACGGCAAAAAGCCACCCGATGGCCAGCATGGCAACAACAGTCATTATCAGAAATTGGATTAAACGTTTCATCTCTAGACAAACTCATTCTTCGAGAAGGTCCTTCAGCATGGCTTCATGCCTGTTCAGGAACTCACGGGTCACGGCAAAGTGCTCGGTGTCCGTGTAACGCACCTGGGTGATCGCCTGCTCCGTCAGGGAATATATCACCGCATCCGGGTAGGCCATCAGGATGGGCGAATGGGTGGCGATGATGAACTGGGAGTTCAATTTGACCAGTTGATGCAATCGGCTGAGCAGAGCAAGTTGCCTGCTGGGAGAGAGGGCGGCCTCCGGCTCATCCAGAAGATATAGCCCATTCCCTCGGAAACGCTCCATAACCAAAGTCAGGAATGATTCGCCATGGGAGAGTTCATGAAGCGACCGTCCGCCATAGGAGTCTGATACGCCCAGCCGCTCAATTTCGGTGGCCACATTGAAGAAGCTCTCCGCCCGGAGAAAGAAGCCATCCCTCGGTCGCTTGATCCCCCTGCTCAGGTTCAACACCTCGTGCAACGGGGAATGCGAAGCCCTGGTCGAGAAGTTGAAATTCCTGCTCCCGCCTTCCGGGTTGAAGCCCGAAGCCACCGCGATGGCCTCCAGCAGGGTCGACTTCCCTGTGCCGTTCTCCCCGACGATGAAGGTCACGCTGGGATGGAACTCGAGGTTGGTCAAGTTGCGGATTACGGGAAGGCAGTAAGGGTAGTCGGTAAAGGACGGTACCTTGTCCTTTCTCAGAGACAAACCCAGCAGATAGTGTTTTGCATCCAATGCCCGTGTCATTTTACCGCCCTCAACTCAGTTTCCTAAAGGCCCGTGTCCACCTCGTAGGCGTCAATTGCAGTCCCGAGACCCTGTACACGTTCACGACCTGGCGAGATCCTCAGGGGGCAGGGGTTCTGGTGCAATGATTACGAGAGCAGAATGATGAGGACAGGCAGGCCGATGATGAACCCCAACAGCCAGCACGCCCCTGCCGGTTTACCGATGTTCAGCGTCCAGCCCATCCACGGGATTGACTTCGGCACCCATGTCCGGCTGTCCTTCTTGCTGAAGTAGAAGCCACAGGACCAGTTCGCGGGATCACTCCACTCCGCTTGGTTGATTTCCTTCTGTTCCATAGAGACCTGTCTTCAGTTTTCGATCAGTTCCGGCAACCTGCCTTTGGGTCATGTTCCCGTTCAAATAGCCAGGCATAGATGGCGGAGGCAAAACACCATTGGGTCAATCCCGCTATCGTCGCGAATACGACCATGAACACAGCAGGGATGAACGCCAGCCAGTAGTTGCCGAGAAGGAACCCTATGCCGCTCAAGACATACATGATCCCCCCGATGGCACAGCCGAACTTCCTCGGCGAACCGTGCTGGGGGATGGGTGGTGTGCGAAACAGGTGTCTCAAGGTGGCATTATAAAGGCGGTCATAGATACTCCGGGCAGTCATTCCTCCTGTAAGTGTCAGAAGACCGAGGGCAATGAAGAACCATCCGCTCCCCAGCCACAGCCCCGTGATGCCCGTTATCACGCAGGGGCAGAGGAAGCCGCCGATGGGAAGGATACCTTGAAGCCAGATTCCCACCGTTCCGAAAGCAGCACAACTCAATGGCGTCCACCTTGCCAAGGCACCGAGTTGAGGAACGTCCTCGATGTCCTTCCGCCGGAAACCCTGCATCAGGAGTAATCTTTTTGCTTCTTTTCTCATGTGATTATCGCAGGAATCGTGAATACCATCTTCACCACAAGTCGGATTCTCCTCCTCCGGAAGGGATTGTCAAGGAGCGGGGGCGTAGCCCTCTATCTTTGCCATCCTTCAATCTTGAAGATCTTCTCGATCAATTTACGTTCAGGTTTGCCGGAATCCGGCACAAACCACAGTTCAAACCGGGCGGGATAGTAGACCCCCCAGTCACCTTCATATACGGTGATCTCGCTGCTGTAGAGGAACTGCTCCCCGGGGGTCTCGGACCAACCGACATATTCAGTTGAACGTTCCGGAAGGCGACTCGCCGACAACGGGGTATTCCGGGTTGCCTCAAAGACTTTCAGATAGGCAAAGCCCGGCTCGCCGGGATTCAGGTAAGCATGGACAAAATAAATACCCCCCTGCATCCCGTTCTCGATGTGAATCTCAGAATCACCTGACTTGACGGACTCAGGGGGCATCAACGATGGATCGAATCCGCGTTGCTGTGCCACTGGTGATGAAACAACAGCTTTTAATTCTCTGTCTATCTGTTGCAGAGTCAAGGGAGTGAAGGGGCGATCATGACTCTGCGACTGCTCGAAAATCTCCAGTGCCGCCCCTTTTGATCCCAATACCAGATAGGATTCTATGCCCTGACTGAATCGTTTATCTTCGGCAGCCACCACTCGGATAACCCGGTTCGATATATTGGCCACGGTCGCCTTGGCTCTCCAGGGATGGCTCATGACAGGGCCATCAGGGCCGATAATGATTCTGAACTGGAATCTTTGATTGCCCCACATGTCGAATGTGCTGGCGGAATAAAAACCATTGAGGCTGTTCTGCCACCGGCCGTTGATCACGCACCTCCGATAGGCATAGATTTTGCCCCGCTCCTTCGTGACAAACCATTTGGCACTTGAGGCCAGATGACGCAATAACAAAGCCCTGTTCTGTCCGGCAAACTCGTCGAGCACGGGTATATCAACGGAGATATCATTGCTTCCATGGTCGGCATGGTTTGTTGAGAAGGAGTCTATCAGCGCCATCCCTTCCGTGTCGCTGGCAGGGCGATTCGTGATGGCCTGCGGACCAAGCGGGATCTCCAGCTTCATGTCGGGAGGGATGACGATATCCTTCCCGAATCCATCTTCACTCGGGCCGAACATCGAGGCAAACACGATGAACCCAACAGCGAAAAAGCCCACGATTCCGCACAATGGAACAGCCAGGAGATTGGCGACCCCATTGCCCCATCTTCGATGGCCGAGGTTCCACAAGGCCGCCACGAGCATCCCCAAGAACGACAGACCAATCACGATGAAGAGGGCGATGGACACGGAGGTTAGAGGTTTCCATCTTGGTAATGCGGTTATCACAAATGCGGCGAAGGTGGCCAAGGTTGTGAGTGTCGGAACCCACCGGCTGTTGAAGTAGAGCTTTAGGAAAGATTTTAGGCGGTGTCGCATATCATTCATTAGAGTGTTCGCTGCGGCTTGGGAAGCGCCCCCTTGAGATCGCGCACCGAGCCGTCAAGTTGTTCGAGGAAGCGGGCGGGAGTGAGCACGTCGGCTGTACGACAAAGTTTGGACGGGAAGTCGTCCATGTTACCGGTAACGAGCGGCACGCCGGCACTGAGGGCAACCTCCAGAAAAGGGGTGTCATCGGGATCGGGGAGGTTGGTCACATGGATGGTGGATACAACATAATGCGCATTTTGCTCCAGGAAAATAAGGATGTCGCGAACGTCATGAGCGTTGAAGTAAGTCCGGAATTTTGGACGGTTCAGTACGTCGGTGTATTCGGCGAGGAGCCGGTCATCCACGATGAGTTCGATGTTTCCCTCGCGAACGAGGTCGATGATCCGTCCGGGCGCCCCGAAAGCGTTGATCATGCCGGACACGAGAACACTGGTGTCGAGGACAATGCGTGTCATTTGGATCGTTCGCTCCGCGCGGCATTCACCTCCGCAGCGATCTCCGCTTCAGTTATCGGTTTTCCGCGGGCTCGGCGGCGGGCACGTAGTATGACGGATGAAAATAGGGCACGGCGCACCTCCCGCAGGGTATCGTCAGCAGAATCAGCATCAATGCCGACCATAATCGCGAAAGGGTGTCCGTCTTTGGTCACAAACACCTCGTGTTCTTGCGTTAGCATTTCGCGCAATTCGCGGGGCCGCTTCAAGTCTTGTATGGCGATTGAGGTCATATAAATATCCTTAAGATATCATCAATATACTGCGATATGACTACTCGATGCAAGGGAAAGTGACAGGTGGGAAAACACGTGATATTTTCTGGATTATCAGTGACGAAATCCTGGAGTGACTGGCACCCTGAATGTCGTTAAAGTGACGACATGGTAAGAGCAATGGTATTGCCTGTCTTGTTATTAAAAGATCGCGAGGCGTTTTGGGAGCATGTTCGTGCTCAGGATCTCCGGTGGGGCGACCTCATTGACCTGGCTGCCTTCATCGTGATGGCCTGTGCCGTCTATGGGGCCGTCCTGGCGGGGTGGCGGTCCCCTCAATTGAGCCTCTATGTCGCCATCAAACTGCCTGTCCTGTTTTTAGGGACGACCACGCTGGTTGCCGGATTTAACTGGATGACGGCCAGCATGCTGGGATCCGGCCTCTCGTTCAGGTCGACCGTATTTGCCGTGTTTGCGGCCATGACCATCAGCGGTTGGATTTTGTTGAGCCTGGCCCCTGTGGCGTTGTTTTTCCTGATGTCAGGTGTTCCCGTCATGGGTTCACATGACGAACTACGCACGGCACATAATTCGATTTTGGTCACCCACATCATCATTCTGTCCCTTGCGGGGTTCGGCGGTAACGTTGCGCTGTTGAAGGGGTTGCGTCAGGTGGTGACCCCCCGTTGTCCGGCGGGTGTATTGTTCGCATTGTGGGTAATGGCGTTTGCGTTCGTGGGTTGCCAGTTGTCGTGGATCCTCCGGCCTTTTGTGGGAAGCCCGTTCTTTCCGGTCGCCTGGCTCAGGCCGGATTGTCTGGATCGTAATTTTTACGAGTTTGTGTTTCGAGAAGTAATGCCGTACTTGTTGACGGGTGCAAAATAAGAGGGAGAGCCGACCATGAATGAAGATCCGGTAAAAATAGGTTCAGGAAATTTGGTGCCGCCACCGTTAGATGATGATCATATGCCGAAGCCCGACAACATTGTAACGGCACTGCTGAAATCCCCTGAGACCGTTGTGGAGGGGATTGCCAACGGGCAGAACCCGCTCCGGAACGGACTGACGTTGCTCGTCGCCGCCGTGGTATTCCATGCGACGTTCGGTTTGGCGATGGGGCTGTTCGGGGGCTGGTCGGTGGCGTTCATGGATGCCGTAAAGGTGCCGTTGACGGCGTTGTTCGCGTTGGCACTCTGTTACCCGGCACTCTATGTGTTTGCCTGTGTGGGAGGTGCTCCTTTGACCTTTTCACGGGCGTTTGTACTTGGGGCGGCTTGTCTGGCCATGTTGGGATTGATCCTGGTCGGGCTGGCGCCAGTGGCGTGGTTGTTCTCAGTTTCGACGGAAAGTGTATCGTTTGTGACCATGCTGGTGGTGTGTATCTGGGGTGTAGCTGTTTCGTTCGCGGTTGGGTTTATTGCGAAACTGCAGGATCATGCGTTATTCCGTAAGGCGGCAGGGGTTAAGACATGGTTCTTTATCCTGGCGTTGGTAACCCTGCAGATGGCGACCTGCCTGCGCCCGATGCTGGCAAAGCCGAAGGACGGGTGGTGGACAGGCGGGAAACTGTTTTTCCTGTCTCACTTCGGTTCCACATTTGATGAGCCGAAACGGTAATGATCAGCGTGGATAGGAGGCTATCCCCCTTGCTCCTCAAGGAGAATGATCTTCGCCTTGATCTTATCCAGGTCCCGTTTAACCCGATTCAATTGAGCCAGGGTGAAATCTGCTTCCTGTTGAGTGCTCCGCCGTTGTTTCTCAAATTGGACGATTATTTTCTCCACCTCCTCAGCATTGACTTCATATTTGAGGCTTTCTTCTGGCAGGTAGCGGTTTAGTGGGGCCCCCGGCCGGGTGCGGGGTTAAAAGGAAAAAACAAGGGGATTCCCGACTAGAGCAAAGCACAGGTTGAGTGTATCTCTGAGTTGTGGGGCGGATGTCCCCATCCGCCTGTATGAGGGTCCAACTGGCAACAAGGCGGATGGGGACATCCGCCCCACAGTGAGAGCCAAAACAAAGGGATACACTCGTCACCATTTTAAACATTCCGTGAATTCTGTCCGATTATCCTAATTCTGTTGAATGTTTAGATGCATCTGCCCTGGACCTTTTCCCTGTTGCCGTATCCATCGAAAATCCTATGATGATTCCCATGAAACACTGTCGTTGTTGCCAACATGTTGTGAGTGAGGAGGCGCTTGCCTGTCCAAGCTGCGGGGCGCCTCATCCTGCCAGGCAAAAGTGGGATGGCTGGGGATATGAATATAAATCCCCGACGGAGATATTCGGGCTTCCGTTGGTGCATATCTCCTTCAAGTACCGGCCCAATAAGGTGCCCGTGGTTGCCCGGGGGGTGATTGCCATCGGCCAGTTTGCGGTGGGACTCATCACCATTTCGCAGTTCGGGATCGGGCTCATCAGCCTCAGTCAGTTCACGATCGCCCTCTTTGCTCTGGCCCAATTTGCCTTTGCCTACTCCCTCATCGCCCAGGTCGGCCTCTTCCTTCATCAGGGGCATGGGCAGGCGGTCTATAACCTCATGGAATTGTTGAAAAACCTGTAAAGGTGTCTCGCTCAGATGCCACTTTGACGCCTGCTCTGCGCATGATCGGCAGGTTCTCAACATATCACCCTGGCACTTAAAATAGGTGGTGAACCTTTTTCTCATTGCTCACGTTTATACTTTCAAATTTAAACAGGAGAACCAATGAGAGAATCGAAGCCCCTTTGTGAAGTGATGGCGGTATTGACTGGTCTGATGGTTTTTGCCGGCGCCAGTACGGCTCAGATCGCCAACCCGGCTGATGCCATGCGAAACCAGGCACCTGCCCCCCAGCCTCAGCCCGTGGAAACCCGCTACCGTTCCTGGGAATACCCGGTCATTCAGGTCAATGCGACGCGGCTTCCCGCGTTGCGGGAGGAAGGGCTCATCGGGTCATATGAACAACCGCTTTGGGCGGCCACCCGGCGTTTTCCCACGACCCGTGTCTATATCATTCCGGAAGGGAAGATGGACGTTGAATACTGGTTGCGAACAACGTTTGAAAAGGATGGGACGACGAGTTACCGGAGCCTGTACGAGGCCGAGTTCGGATTGCCGCACCGGTTCCAGCTCGACATCTATGCCCGCACCGACCAGTCCGGTAGCGACGGGACAATCTACAACAGCGAGCAATTGGAACTCCGTTATGCCTTGGCCGACTGGGGCCGGTTGCCCGGGAACCCGACCTTGTATCTGGAATGGATCCGGCATGACCGCGAGTATGGGCCGGACCAGATCGAGCCCAAGATCCTGTTTGGCGGGGAGCTGGCCCAACGTTGGCACTGGGGGGTAAACTTCGTGGCCGAATGCGAGACCGGCGGCGAATTGGAGCGGGAATATCAGATCTGTAGCGGCCTGAGCTATAGCGTGTTGGATTACAAACTGGCGGTGGGCGGCGAGTGCAAGGCCGCTTTCACCGACACCAAGGAAGCCCGGGGCGAATTTGAAGATTCCGTCCTGATTGGCCCCAGCATTCAGTACAGGCCCTTTCCCCAGATGACCATGAACTTCGCCCCGCTGGTTGGCGTGACATCGGATTCACCCGATGCGCAAGTCTGGTTCAACGCGGGCTGGGAATTCTAAATACAGGAATTATTGGAACTCAATCTCGATCTTCTTTTCAGTCTCTATCTGGATGCCGGGCAGATCCATCAGGATCTTCCTGGCATCCGGCGAATCACCCATCGACTGTAATTCTTCCAGTTTGCTGCCATATTTCGCGAACAGTCCGGGGTCGCTCATGATCTTGCCGAGCTCCACATTATACAGGGTGACATATTGCTTCTTGTGGCTGGTACCGCCGACCTGGATGAAGGCGGCATTGGATTTCCGGATCTCGCCATCCACCTTGATGCGGAGTGACATGCGGAAATCCTTCAGCATGGATCTCATCGAGTTCTCCATGGCTTTATCATTCGGCTCTGAAGCGGGCTGACCTTTTTCATCGCCCCTGGCAACCCCATTGGTCTCGGTTATCACGACGGAGCCGGCCGCCCCGCCTGGAGCGGCGCTTTCATCGGGCGGCATTGTGATGATCAGTTTGGCGGTGGGTCCGGCCGTAAACGCAAATGTCATGGGTTTATTCCTTTTTGCCGGTTTCTCAGTTTCCATTCCCCCGCTACCGACGCCCAGGGTTGCCTCAGGGGATGAGGCAGACTCTATCTTGAGTTTGGTGATATCCTTGAAGCTGTAATCCACCCGGACCCCGCTGGCCCCATCCTTGCGGGTTACCTCGGATACGTTGGCCACCGACACGCCGTCCCCCATTTGCATGGCTTTAATCTCGTACTGCTTGCGATCCAGCATCTTGGCGCTACCCGACTTCGTGACACTGAGCTCAGCCTTTCCTTCAGCCCCGGAGGTGGTGTTGGACATTCCGGACATCAGGCCTTGCATCATCTGGTTGATCATCTGGTCCATGGCGGGACTCATATAGGTCACTTCCGACACCATGCCGCTGCCATCCTTCCGGACCTCGACCACGGTCGTGTTATCGATACAGCCCGACAGGATTCCCGCCATCAGGATCATTGCCACCACACCCAGCTTTGCAGATAGACGTATCATTGTCTCACTCCTGTTCTTGTCATCATTTGTCCCGGACGAGAGATATAAAGGAACTCTTGTCTCATAAGGCTAATTAATACGCTTCCCTGAATATTTTGTCTATCAGCAGAACCGTTCTTAAATCTGCTGAAGAAATATACCTATAGACTCGTGTCCGCCTCATAAGGACGGCTCGGCAGGGACGCCTCGCCCTACCTGATTAACATCACGTGATGAGTGTGGGATTGGGTAGGGCGAACCGTCCCGGTGAGCCGCTGTGGCTGCTGAGAGACTGTTTTGCCCCATCTCGACCAACGGGGTTCCGTTATCTTGGTAGGGTTAAACCCCATCAAACGAAATCCGTTTATCATGTAAACTGGTCTCAATCAAAAAGGAGAAAAACTATGTTCATCGGAACGATAAATGTCGGAACAATCCTGTTAATTGTATTAATCCTGCTTCTGGTGGGGGCATTGCCCACATGGTCTCATAGCAAGAACTGGGGATATTATCCAAGTGGGGGATTGGGCTTTGTGGCTTTGATCCTGCTCATATTGGTTCTTATGGGTCGGATTTGATGGATGAAGAGGACAGAAGAAGAACTGCCCTCGAAATGGATAAGATAAAGGCCGGGTCGTTATGAATACACGCAAAAACATATTTCATATTGTGGTGGTCTTGATATTGGTCGCGTCAGGCCTAATGCTGTCGGGCTGTTTCATCATGGGGGGCGACCATTTCCTTTGGTTTTAGATGAAGGGCGTGCATCAGCAAAACCCTGATGCTGATTCAGGATTTTACCCATTGCTGAATATCCGTCCGCGGCGCATTATATCCGCAGTCAACGGAAGGTGGTGAGGTCTCCCCCGATACCGAACCCCCCTTTGGTAGATGAAGCCGTGCCCTCCGCAAGATGTCCGGCAAGCATCCCCACCACTTCCCGTTGACTTTTTTATTATCAACCGGCGTGAGAAATTTATACACACGATGATCATAATTGGTGGATGCGTGTTTGCGATCGGCACTTTCCTGACAATGGTTCCCATGATCAGGTTCGCTGCCGGGCCTGTGTTAGTTGTAACGGGCGGAGTGATTTGCTTAACAGGCATACTCCTGAAATAGCTGAGAACATGGCGCTTTCCGCCGGTCTTATTGTTTCCAGCCAATTCCCTTCTCGGGTCTGCGCCCCCCCCCGACCGTTCTTCCATGCGCCCTCGGCCCATTGTCTAGGCCGTGAGAAAGGCGGTTGCGAGATCAGGAGGATGGTGGTATTTTCTTTTGAAGATTTTGATTCAGCAGAGGGGCAATTATGGATAACCCCACAGGACCATATGATTCATAAACCGTTTAAACATAAATTTTCCCGCCTGAAACAGGATGGGTTTTTCATGGTGGCGTTCTGGCAACTGCTGGCGTTTGTCATGATGATCCTGCTCGTTTGGGTGAATGAAGTCCTGGATTTATCTGCGTTGTGGTTTGGGGTCTGCCCGGAGAATCCGCACTTTTACAGGGGCTGTGTTCTGACGATCGGGGTGATCCTCGTTGCCATCATTACGGTTGGGCACACCTATCTCCAGCAGAAGCGGATCATCAGGGGACTGCTCATCATCTGTTCAAGTTGCCGGAAAATGCGGGTTGATAAGAAAGCGTGGGCCCATCTTGATCAATACCTTCAAGACTATTCCCTGGCCCGGATCAGCCACGGACTCTGCCCGGATTGTTTCGAGCGGGCGAAGCAGGAAGTGGCCGATTTCGTGGTAGAGTCTCCGGAACCGCCTCCCGCCCCGAAAACGCGCGGATGAGATAGTTGTCCGGAATCCAATCAAAAGAAAGGGACTGACTTGAAGAAGTCAGTCCCGTTTCAAACAAACGCGCCTTCTTAGGTAGTACTTATTTGGCCGCCGGTTTGTCGGTTTTGACCTTTACATCGGTGGCCGTCATGGTGTACTCGATGGTCACCTTGGCCCCGACTTTGAGTTCACCGGCTACCTTGGTATCCGCAGTGCGGATGATCTCCCACTTTTCCTTGCCCTTCTCGACCACGATCTTGGCATCAGTCAGCTCGAGAACCGGACCTGTTACCTGGTAGGTCTTTCCGGGACCCGCCATCACCGAGGTTGCCGCGCCCAACACCACTGCCATCACCACACCCGCCATTATTTTCTTAACCATATCTGTTCTCCTTTCTTGTTTCTGCCTGCATTCTCCGGTTTCCCAACCGGAAAAACCATGTCATTGCCATATCAGATTTTCATCACCGTGAATCCAGGTATTCAAAAAGCTATCGGGCCAGGATCTTAAAGGTTCTCAGGAAGGACATCACCATCAGGCCGATCCCGGCAATCCCTGCGATCAGCGAAAACAGTTTACTGATATCAAGTGTCGCAGGGGCTCCTTTAGCTTCAGGGTTGGTGCGGGACGTGGTCTCCGCTCGCTCTCTATCCATCCGGCTGCAAAACCGGGTGACGATCATGACAAACAGCAGTCCCATGCCCAGCACAAAAGGGAGGGTATCGCTGTTTTTCAGGATCCCGCTTCCGCGACTCGGCTTGATGGCCACCAGAAATCCGACCAGAAAGCCAAGCATCAGTCCGAGAATAATCTGGTAAATCCAGGCCATCCAAGATCTGATCTTATCCATGTTCAAGCTGCTTTCTGTGGTTGCCCCGGGGCGTTATGTGTCGAAAACTTCGATGGGGAAAATATGCACGCAATGACAAAAGGCACAGCGAATGGTCAGGGTTTTAGCGGATATTTTGAATGAAAGGTCTTTGCTGTCACCACAATGTTCGCAACACTTGCCCTTCATGATCTTCAACAGGTAATCATCACTGCCCTCCACGATCGAATGCCAGCCCAGGGAATCGGCAGCCACGACGGCATCAATGGCTTCAACAGGCGCGATGTCATTCATTCATTTTCTCCTTTTGGATTTTGATCACCTTGTTTCAGTTTTTCTTCATGCGATGATACTGAACCATCCTGATATGTTTAGGGCACGGCTTATCCTGGAAGGCGATTTCCCATCTCAGACGCGGGTCTCCGAACCGGACCAGCCCCATCTCAAACCAGTCAGGGTCAAACCAACCGCCCGCCCAGTTCAGTAAAGCATCATGATCGACCGCATTGTGATAGGAGATGGCTTTTTTGAACCGACGGTAGCCTGTGGCCCCGCCGCTGTCTTCCGGCGGACAGGCGTTTTCCCCGCCTGTGCAACAGGGGTAGGCCACGCCGTCCAGCTTGGGGAGAATCTCCTCTAATGTGACGCTGTGATGCCATCCGTCCCCGAAATCATACAGGTAATCGGCCTGAATATTGTCTGGCTTCAAGGTGAAGTAGCGGGAAATGTTGGATTTCCAGCCTGGCAATGTGATGTATCCCATCATTTCTGAATCATCAATTCCGCAAGTTCCATCATCAGGAATTCCAAAATGGTCTTCCATCGTGGTCCTGGGGTTGCGAAGCGTGAAGAGATGGAGATGGTAGTCAAGCCATCCGAACGCATCGGTGATGGCGCAATGCAGATCCCAGAAAGAATAACATCCCGGCACCTGAATGCGGCGCCAGACAGGAGGATCGGTCCCGAGCAACGTCACTTTGAACTGAAACACCTGTGCAAAGGGAAGCTGGCAGGAATACACCTTTTGGAGTGGTTTCATATCCATAAGCATGACGGAAAGAGGCGGGGAGGTCAAGATGCGGTAAAGCAGGTCGGCGTTGGATCGGAAGAAACGAAAAGTCAACGGGAGGTGGTGAGGATGCTGTTGCCGTTACTTGCGGAGGAACGGCTGAATTCATCTATCACAGGGGGGCTGCGATATCGGGGGAGACTCGCCACCTCGTCCGTTGACTGCAACCACTATCGCAATAAATTTGCCCCTCCGCAATGGCCAAAACCCTGATTCGGCATCAGGGTTTTGCTGATGCCGAAAGTCCCTGTTGTTCATTCCGTAATGACATCACTCCGCGTGGTGGCGTTACCGCATGATCTTCAGTTGGAACTGGGCGAGCTTTTCAATCACCGCCTCGATCTTATTGATCGGGGGCAGGATAGTGGTCCTGAAGTGAAACGTGCCGGGGGCCTGGCCGAACCCGGAGCCGGGCACGACGCAGATCCCGGTCTCCTCCAGCAGGCGCATACAGTACTGATCATCGGTCATCCCTTTTGGGAGGGTGATCCGGGGGAAGGCGTACATGGCGCCGGCGACATGCTGGCAGTTGATTCCCGGAATCCGGTTGAGCCCGTCCGCCACCATTTTGGCCCGGATCCGGAGGGATTCAAGGACTTCGGCACGTTCCCCGGTATAACTTTCAAACGAGGGCTGGCCGGGTTGAGGCGGGCTGACCATCAAAAAGGTGGTTACCTGGCCGACGGTGTTGGCGCACAGGGAGACCGACTGCATCTTGGTGATTTCAAACAGAACCTCATCCGGGATATTGCGGCACTCGAAATATCCTCCGCGGATGCCGCATTCGCCCAGAAGCCCCTTTGAGCAGGAGTGAAAGCTGAACAGCGAGACATCTTTGATGTGGTTCTTTTCCAGCACCTTGGCAAATGAGATAAACGAGTCCGAGTTCAGGTAGATGTTATCCTGATACACCTCGTCGGCAAGAATGGCGAGATGGTGCTTCCGTGCGAAATGGATCACCATCTCGATGTTTTTCTCGTCCAGAACGGCTCCGGTGGGATTGCCGGGATTGATGACGCAAATGGCGCGTACCCGGATGCCTTCTTTTTCAGCCTTTTGGTGGGCCTGCTCCAGTTGTTCCAGAGTTAACTTCCAACCGGTGGCTTCATCCAGGTAATAATCAACCCGACGCCCCCCGTACAGGGTGATGGTGGCGGAGTAGAGGGGGTACTGCGGGATGGAGACCATAATCCCGTCACGCTCAGAGGAGATCAGGACTTCCAGAATCGCCTGAACGCCCTTGCTGGCTCCATCCGTTAGATAAATGGTCTCGGGATCAGCCTTGATGCCGTCTCGTTTTTCAATGAACTTGGCGATGGCCTCGCGGATAAAGCACAGGCCTTTACTTTCGGTGTAAGCGCCAAAGCCATGCCTGGTCTGCTGAAGGACCCGCCCGGCCATCTCGACCACATCGGCGGGAAACAGGTCTTTGCCGCTGATCAGCAAATCCGGATACGAAAGAATCGCCAGAACCTGCCTGATCCACGTCAGCGGCTTCTGGCCGAAAGAGTGGGGGTTTCCGATATTGCAGTAAATGATTTCGCGCCCATCGCGCTCCAGCTCGGCGGCGCGTGCAACAATGGGCCCACGAACAGCATATTGGGTTTCCCGCACCGTTTTACCGAGATCTTCAAGCCGTACCACCATGACACCTATCCTTATTAAAATCTTATTATGAAGAGGGGGAAGTTTGTACATAACCCGCTGATTATCAAGTCATTATTTTCTGCTGGAGCCATGCCATTGACTTTTCGGGGGGCTCTCCCTACCCTGCGCCCATCATGTGGTTGATTCTAGGCCTGATATCCGCGGTATTTCTGGGGCTCTATGATGTCTGCAAAAAGGCGTCTTTGAGGGAAAATGCCGTTCTTCCCGTCCTGTTTCTGGCGACAGTGTCCACGGCCCTGCCGTTTGCGGTGCTGACATTGCTTTCGCAGTGGGTGGGGCAGGAGGGTCTCGGCCGGGCCTATGTGGCGTCAGTCCCATGGCGGGTGCACGGCTTGTTGATGCTGAAATCCCTGATCGTCGCTGCTTCCTGGGTGTGTGCCTACTTTGCCTATAAACATCTCCCGCTTACCCTGGGGGCGCCCATCCGTGCGGCTCAGCCGGTGTTGACCCTGGTGGGGGCCATGATCCTTTTCTCGGAACGGTTTTCACTGCTGGGCTGGTGCGGGATGCTGACGGCAATAGGCTCCTATTTTGCCCTTTCGCTCGCAGGCCAGAAAGAGGGCATCCGGTTTGCCCGCAATGGCTGGGTCGGACTCCTGTTGCTGGGAACCTTTTTAGGCGCCGTCAGTTCGCTGTACGACAAGTATCTGCTCTGCCGCTATGCCCCGATGGTGGTGCAGGCCTATTTCAGTCTTTATCTGGTGGTGATTCTGGGGCTGGTGTTTGTCTTGTGCTGGTGGCCCCAACGGCGCCAGCATACGCCGTTCAAATGGCGCTGGACCATTCCCGCCATCGGGCTCCTGCTGGCGGTAGCGGATTACTGTTATTTCAATGCCCTGGCCCTGCCGGGCTCCCTCATTGCCATGCTGAGCGTCGTCCGGCGCGGGAATGTGCTGGTGTCATTCGGTCTGGGGGCCCTGATTTTCAAGGAAAAGAATATCCGGCGCAAGGCATACGCGCTGATCGGGATCATTGTGGGGATCATTCTGATCGGACTGGGATGACGCGGCTTTGGTTCCGCCCGTGAATGCGCTGGCATTGGTGGGGAAGTTGGTGTAAGGTGCCTGCTAAATTTCGTTAGATTCGGGAGAAAAGTGCCGATGAAATGGTTAAGGATTACAGTGTTGTTTATCGCTTCCGCCGGCCTGGTCCAGGCGGCTTCGAATCCCTTCGGATTATTGGGCGGGTTCTCACCGACTTCGGCCATCCCTGTGGACGTCTCTGCCCCCAGCGTGGACTTTGAGCAGGGTGGCAAGAAGATGATCGCCTCAGGTGGCGTAACAGTCATCCGCGGCAATGAGAAGCTGACGGCCAACACCATTGTTTTCGACAAAGTCGCTGAAACGGCCTTGGCTTCGGGCAATGTGGTGTTCACCAAGGGGACGGCGGAGTGGCGCGGCGAGACCTTTTCTTACAATCTCAAGGACGGCACCTGGTCGACGGGTGGATTTGATGCGATGTATGACCCGTTCCGCATGACGGCGGAGTCGGCCACCCGGACCAATGATTATTTCCTGCTGGAACACGCGGTGGTCACCACCTGTACCAATGACCCGGCGCATCAGCACTATTCCATGAACTGCCGCCGGGTGCGAGTCTACCCCAATGACCATTTTGTCGCCCGGCACATGGTGCTTCGGTTCGGGGGGATCCCCTTGTTCTATGTGCCTTACTGGTACAGTTCCCTGGGTGACCGTTCGGTCGGGGTTTCCGCGAAGGCCGGATATAAGAGCCGGATGGGGCCTTATCTTCTGACGTCGACCAAGTATTGGATGGCACCCAATCTGAGGGGTATTACCCACATGGACTACCGGGTCGAGCGGGGTCCGGCGGTCGGTCAGGAAATAGGGTGGGTCAACGATGCCGATACGGGTAAAGGCCGTGTCTACGGGTACTATACCGATGACCAGGGCGTGCAGAAGGATTTCGACAAGGGCCATCGCAATGAGGTGATTGACTCCCAACGGTATCGCCTGACGTTTGATCATACGCAAACCTTCGGCAGCAAAGACTATTTCCTGACGGATTTCACCTATCTCAGCGACCAGTACATGCTGGAGGACTTCTTTGAGTCGGAATATCGCAATAGTTTCCAGCCTGAAAACTTTGCCACCTATGTCCACCGGGAAGATAATGTGACGGTGAGTTTGTCAGTCTATAAACGGTTGAATGATTTCTTCGAAGCCGTTGACCGCGTGCCTGAGTTGTCGGTGGATGTGCAGCGGATTCAGATTGCCGATTCCCCGTTCTACTATGAGAGCCGGAACTCGGTGGCGTATCTGCAGAAGCTGTATCCGGATGGCTCCGGATCGGAGGATTATTCCTCGGGTCGGGCGGACACCAGTCATGAACTGTATTATCCCACCCGTCATTTCGGGTTCCTGAATGTGACCCCGCGTACCGGTTACCGGGCGACGTATTATACGGAAACGGTGGATTGGGGGAGCGTCACGCAGCTCGTCAGCACGGTGACGTCCAACAGCAGCGGGGGGGTGACCAGCGGGACGACGACGAATGTTTCACGAGTGGCTAATTCCAGGGGAAGCGATCTGCGCTCGCTCGTCAATGTCGGGCTTGAGACGTCGCTTCGCGCCTTTAAAGTGGTGAACAATGAAGAGAACATGTTCGGCACCGGGTTGCGGCACGTGGTGGAGCCTTACACGGATTATACGTTTGTGCCTGAACCCAACTTGAGGCCCGGCCAGCTGTATCAGTTCGATGAAATTGATGCCTTGGACCGCCGGAATGACTTGCGGTTTGGATTGCGCAACCGGCTCCAGACCAAACGGCAGAAAGAGGTGAGCGACATTGCCGATCTGGATGTCTTTACCACCTACAGCTTCGAAGAGGCCGACCGGGATCAGCCGATGTCGGAGGTGGGGCTCAAGGCGGAGTTCAACCTGGCCTCATGGTGTCAGATTTATATGGATGGCACCTACGACTTGTATGCCGATCAGATCAAGACCTTCAATACCCAGGCCCGGTTCACACAGGACTCGTGGCGGGCGAGTGTGGAGCAGCGTTACCTGGTGGATTACAGCAGCTTGTTGATCACGGATCTGGCCTGGATGCCGAATAAACGCTGGGAATTCGGGATCTATGACCGGATGGAGTTCCAGACCTCCATCCTGGAAGAGCAGGGACTTTCTGTAACCCGCAAATACGATTGCATGTCCGTGGCGTTGGGCGGGAGTTATCTGCCCCAGTATACCCGGGATGATGGAACCCAGCATGCGTCGGATTATCGTGTGATGTTCGAAGTGACGTTCCTGGCGTTCCCGGACTTGAAACTGGGCTCGATGGCGCGGGATTAATTCCGACAGGCGGCAGGGTAGAGGAGATAGGGCTTATGAGGCATGAAGCGTTGACGCGATGGACGGCGGAGAACTCCGCTGACTTATACGGGATCCGGAACTGGGGGCAGGGCTACTTCGATGTGACGCCCGGGGGGGAAGTGATTGTCCGCCCGAACGGACCCAAGAGCCAGACCGAAGTCAGTCTGATGCATTTGATTGATGAGTGTCACAGCCGCGGCCTGAATATGCCGGTATTGCTCCGCTTCTCCAACATCCTGGCCTCCCGTATTAAAGAGATCAACGAGAGTTTCCGCTGGGCGATCTTCGATGCCGCCTATCAGGGGCAGTATCGCGGCGTGTTCCCCATCAAGGTGAATCAGCAGGATGAGGTGGTGAGCGACATTACGGAATACGGGCGCGAATACCATCACGGGCTTGAGGCCGGTAGCAAAGCCGAACTGATTGCCGCGCTGGCCCTGATGAAGGACCCCGAGGCGTTTGTCATCTGCAACGGGTACAAGGACGAGGAGTTTGTGGATCTGGCCTTGCAGGCGCTCAAGATGGGGACCCGGACCGTTCTGGTGATTGAAATGCCCAGTGAGCTGGAATTGATTATCGAACGCGCCCACCGGCTGAAGGTCCGCCCGGTGGTGGGGATCCGCGCAAAACTGTCCAGCCGTGCCGGTGGACATTGGGATTCCTCCGGCGGGGACCGCAGCAAATTCGGATTGGATGCCAGCCAGATTATCGCGGTGGTGGACGGCTTGCGCCAGCACAAGATGCTGGATTGCCTCCAGATGCTCCATTACCACCTGGGGAGCCAGGTGTCAGATATCCGGCGCGTCCGGAATGCCTTGCGCGAGGCGTGCCGGTTCTATGTCGAGCTCGTACGGGAAGGGGCGGGCATGGGGATCCTGAACATGGGCGGCGGGCTAGCGGTGGATTATGATGGCTCCCATACCAATTTTGCCTGCAGCACCAACTATTCCACGGCCGAATATGCCTCGGTGGTGGTGGAAACGGTGATGAATACCCTGGATGAATGCGGGGTGCCGCACCCGACCATTGTGACTGAATCCGGCCGCGCCACGGCCGCGCATCACTCCGTATTGATTTTCAATATCCTGGATGTGCGCCGGTTTGAGCCCCTGCGGATTCCCGAGAAGTTATCGCCGGAATCGCATGAGATGTTGCAGAACCTGATGGAAGTCTGTCACTCCCTCTCTCCGCGCAACATGCAGGAAGCCTATCATGATGCCGTCTATTACCGGGATGAGTTGCGCACCCTGTTCCTCCACGGGAATATCTCGTTGCGCGAGCGCTCGCTGGCGGAAACCATCTTCTGGCATGTGGTGTGCAAGGTGTCGGAAATGACCCGGGGGCGGAAGTATACGCCGGATGAACTGGAGGGACTGGACGCCGCCACCGCGGATGTCTATTACGGGAACTTCAGCGTTTTCCAGTCCATTCCCGATTTCTGGGCCATTGATCAGCTATTCCCGATCATGCCGATCCACCGCTTGAATCAGCGTCCGACGCGCAAGGCGGTGCTGGCGGACATCACCTGTGATTCAGACGGCAAGATCGATAAGTTTATTGACCTGCATGACGTGAAGCATGTCCTGCCGCTCCATGAATGGGATGGGCGCGACTACTACATGGGGATCTTTCTGACGGGGGCCTATCAGGAGACCATCGGCGATATGCACAACCTGCTCGGGAACACGAATGTGCTGCATGTGCGGATTGATGACAAGGGCCGGATTGATGAAGCGACGCAGATCAAGGGCGACCGGGTGGATGAGATCCTGGAGTACATGGAATACAGCCCGAACAGCATGGTGGAGACCATTAAGGCCCGTGCCGAAAAGGCGGCGAAGAACGGCTTGATCACCCACCGCGAAAAGAACACCTTTGTCAAAGACTACAAGGTGGGAATCCGCGGCTATACGTATTTCGAGAAATAAATAAAAAGGGGCGAAACATGAAGCGCAGGGTCCGGTCTGTGATGGCCATGGGAGTGTTGATCGGGCTTGCCGTGTCGCTGTGCGGGTGTCTGGGACTGCCCCGGGGAACCCGGGAAACCGTCCAGGTGGGCAAGCTTCAGTTGTCCATCAAAGGCGCGGGACTGGTTAAGGCGGATACGGAAAAAACCACCTTCCGGATCAAGTGCGGGCGGTGCGGTAACGAGCCTGGGGATCTCACTGTCGATACCCCGTCGGTGGGAAATCCGTATACCCTGAACTGGGTCTGTCCCCAATGCCGACATCCCCAGCCCCTCATCATCGAAGCCTCCGGCTTATGAGTTAATCCAGTCGCTTCCTGAAGTTCAGGGCGGCAATAGTCAGGATACTCACCCCCCAGAGCAGCAGGGTGAGGGCAGGCGGCCAGAGTTCGTTCCAGCCTGTCCCTTTCAGGAAAAGCCCGCGGACAATTTCCAGATAGTACTTGAGCGGAATCAGGGCGGACAGCGCCTGGATGGCGGGCGGCATATTTTCCACGGGAAAGATAAAACCCGACAATAGCACAAAAGGCATCAGGACAAAAAAGGCCGCGACCATCATGGCCTGCTGCTGGGTCTTGACGAGGGTGGAGACCAGCAGGCCCATACCCAGCGTGGTCAGCAGGAATAAGCCGGAGAAGCCGTAAAGCAGGAGCACGCTGCCGCGCAGGGGGATGCCGAAGACCCCGCGGATCACGCCCAACGCAAGGGTTACTTCAATCAGGCCAATGAGGACAAAAGGCAGGAGCTTGCCGATCATCAATTCCACGGGGCGCAGCGGAGTGACAATCAACTGCTCCATGGTGCCGTCTTCACGCTCTTTGACTAAGGACATACTGGTGACCAGCATGGTGGTCACCAGCAACAGCACCCCCATCAGGGCCGGAACCATGTAAACCCGTGAGAGCAGATCGGGGTTATACCAGGCCCGTGTTTCTGCCTCGACCGACGGGAGCGTGACGCCCTGTCGCGCCAGTCTGTCCGTTACGAGGCGGATCGTCCGGGTGGAGAACAGGCGGTTGGCCTTTTGGAGGGTATTCAGTCCATTGACCCCGAAGTTGCTGTCGGAGCCATCCACCAGGACCTGGAGGGAGGCGGGTTGATTGGCCAGAAGGTGTTTGCTGAAATCAGGGGGGATTGTGAGGAGGAGACTGCTTTTGCCGGACACCAGAAGCGCGGCATCATCCCGGTCCGGTCCTGAGGCGAATGTGATTTTGAAATAGCCGGAGGCGCCGAGGGAGTGGATATAGTCCCGGCTGTAAAAAGAGCGATCATTATCGCGGATGGTCAATTGGATGTCCCGGATATCCGTATTGGCCGCAAACCCCATGATCAGGAGCTGGAACAGGGGCGCTACAATGAGGATCCCGAGGAGACTGCGATCGCGTTTGATCTGGGCGAGCTCCTTGACCAGGAGAATGCGGATGCGATGCAGAGAGGCGGGGATGTTCATCAGGTTAGGTTAGAACCACTTCGTTTGTTCCCGTTCCTTGCGTGAGAGTTCATCCTGAAGTTCACGGGCGCGGGCATCGATGACAGAGGAGCGTTCGGGGCTTTTCAAGATCAGGGTCAGACTCTCACGGGCGTCCCGGAGTTTTCCCATCCGGAGTTGGGCCTCGGCCGCATTCAGATAAACCTCAAGCCAGGCATAATTCCCCTTTTTAACGAGGGTGAGCGCCTTCTGCATATGCTTTTCCGCCTCGATCAGATTGCCTGACCGCATATAGACCAGGGCGGCGGTATCATGAATGGCGAAATCATTCTTCTGAGTGGCGAGCAGGGTAGGCAGCAGGGTCAGGGCCTCGGAGACATACAGCGGGTCCTGCGCCAGGGTGAAGATGAGATTATTCAGGACGTTCAAGTCGGCGGGATAGCGGACATAGGCGGACTTGAGGATCTTGATGGCACGCGGAATATTGCCTTCGCGTCGTGCAGACTCGGCCGCCAGCAGGTAGGTACGCGGCACCGCCTGTTTCTGTCCGGCCTCCCGTGCCAGGGCATCTTCCAGAACGCCTAGTGCCCGGTCGGTTTGACCCTTCTGGAAATACACTTCGCCCAGCCGCTCCGCCCAGATGCTGTCCTCGGGATAATGGGAGGCCAGTCCTTCCAGGGCCCGGATGGTGTCCGGATCAGCGTTTCCTGAGCGCGTTTTCAGGCCGATAATAATCTTATAGAATGGCCAGGGCTCAAGGGCGTGTTCCGTACCGGCCCGGGCGCAGGCCAGAGCCCAGGCATTGTCTTTAAGCTTGATGGCAGTGGTGACCCCCAGTACGTCAGCCGGAAGCAAGCCCTGTCCGTCCTTGATGGCGGCTCGGGCCAGGATGGCAGCCGCATTGGTCTGGCCGTTCCGCAACAGGAAGTCGCCGGCCCGGACCAGCGTACCGGGCGCATAGAGGCGGTTGTCAACGGCCTTGATGATTTCGCGGTCAGTCCAGGCCGGGGTGGCGCCCGCGCGGATGTTGGTTACCAGATACGCCAGCCATAATTCACCATCCAGGGGTTGGGCGGCCAGCGCCTGACCGGCGGTGCGTGCATCCTTTTTAAGCAGCACATTGAGACGGTTGAGCAGCCCCGAGGCGGGTTGTAGTTCAAGCGCCCGGGTGATGGCGATCCCCGCCTCATTAGTACGGTCCTGTCGTAGCAACAGGAGGGTGAGTTCTCCCAGTGCCAGGGCCTTTTCCCGTGAGTCACGGCCGATGCCCGTCCACTTCGACAGCTCCGAGGTGCCGCCCTGGCCTCTGGCCGAATACCAGGAGGCCTTGTTCCCTTGCAGGGCTTTCAGGAATGGGGATTGCCTGGGTTTTAATGCTTTCCGCTCAAGCGCATAATCCTCGTCCGTGAGTTGTCCCCCGCGCCATTCCAACGCCCATTCCGCAGGCGGAAGAAGTTCGGTTTGACGTTTAGGGATGATCACATCGTTAAGATTCTCGACCAGCACCAGTTTCTGGCCTTCCACCACGCGGCCGGTGGCCAGGAGCAATTTGGCGCGCAGGGCGGGGTGCGGGGCATGTTTCATGTTATTGACCACAAAGAGGGCATCCTCGCTGAAGCCGAAGAAACTCCACATGCCGGCGATGGCCAGCGACCATTCTTCCGACTCCGGGTAATCCCGGCGTGCCTCCTCCATGCATTCCATGGCATAGGAACCGAGATCCAATGACATTGCGGCCTGGGCCAGATCAAGCCAGACGGTCAATGGCGGGTGCGGCTCGGTGCGCACATATTCGGAGAGGGTTTCGTACCCCATCTCCCAGTCCCCCTGCGCCTTGTAGAGTTCCGCATGCGCAACCAGGTAGAGGGGGTGCTGGTGAGTGGACTCGCGCTCGAAAGCGGTCAGTTTTTCATGGGCTTCATCCCAGCGTCCCAATTCCCCCAGGACACGACCCCAGAGGAGTTTAAGGCGCATATCCAGCGCCTTCTGGGTTTCAATTTTCTTCAGGGCGTCCAGGCAGAGTTTCAGTTGGCGCTCATAGCCTTCCCTCGAAATGAGGCCACCCAGCTCGCCGGCCAGGGGAATCCGTTTCCATAATTCCTTCCAGGGGGGCAGGCCGGCCGCGAGTTGGAAGAAGGGTTTGGCGTCGATCAGGGCATCCCCGTATCCGCCCGCCCCCAGGACTTCGTGACGGAACTGGAACCACTTCCGGCCATATTCGGCAGGGGCAATCAGCAACATGGGGTCCCCGGGGGCGATGGCGGTCAGGCGGGTAAATGCCAGCCAACCGATATCCGGTCGACCGATCGAGAAGGCGCCGTCCATCGCCAGCGTGAGGTCGGGGGCTTTTAACGTTTTCAGGTTGGTCATGAACAGGGTTTCAAACAAGCGCTGCCACTCGATATCAGGACGGTCACGCATGATCCGTATGGCCGGGTTCAAAAACGCGGGCTCAAGCGCGCGGTTCTTCATGGCGCGCCGCAGGACATTGGCGGCGCTGGTGGTGTCGCCCACCCGGAGCCGTGATTCCACGGCAATCAGCCCTTGAAGGGTGGTGGCATAGGGAAGGTCTGAGTCCGAGAGACGGATCGATTCCCAGAGGTCGCGTGCCGCCATATAGGGAAATAGGCCGCGGATGCGTTCCTGTGTGCCGACACCCCTGGCCGCCAGAACGACATAGGTCGCCACTTCGGTCGGCTTGTTCAGCATGGCGTAGAATTCCGCCAGCACCAGGGCCACGCCGGGTAAGCGGCGTGATTCGGCCGGGAACAGGGCGATGGTCTCGCCGGCCTCCGTGATACGTTTCAGTTCCAGCAGGGCGCGGGCTTCAAGGACCCGATCCTCAAGGGAGCGGTCTTTGGCCGGTTTCCGCTGGATAATGCGCAAGGCTTCCTCCTGTTTCCCCCTGCCGATTTTGATCCTGGCCAGATCCCGCAGGAGGTCATCATCGCCCGGGACCAGAAGCAACGCGGCCTGAATCGCGCGCTGGGCGGTCTCGGGATCGGAGGTGGAAATTCCCTGGGCGACGCCCCGGATCATCTGGGCGCGGTGATAGGGCCCCAGGTGGAGACGGAAAAAAGCGGCAATCGCCAGAACGACCAGAATGGCCGTGCCTTGTTTCCACCATCTGAAAGTGAATCGCCAGAAGACCGGCCAGCGCCGGATTTTCTCGTCATCCTCCCCGATTTCGTCGTTCGAGGCGGCGAGGGCCTTTTGCCGTTGCCGGAACGCCAGCCATTGACGGAGCAGTACGGCGTCCAGATGAATGAGGCCCACGGCGAGCAGGAGGAAAATACCCATGGTGTCATGCAGGGCCTGATCATTCCAACCCGGGGGCTTGTCTTTGCCGAACCAGACCATGCCTGAAATGCGGATGACATTGAGAATCAGGACTTGAATCAGCCCCAGTCCCAGCAGACCGGCCATGGCCCATTTGCCCAACCGCATGATCAGGCCCACGCCCATTCCGCAAAAGAGCACCGTGATGGCCGTCTTCATTCCGCTGCAGGCTTCCGGGACGCCGAACACCCGTGTTCCCACGCGCAGGACGAGGTCATCCCCCCACACGCGGACATTCAGCGCCTGTAGCAGGCCCTCACTGAGTTTGACCGACAGGGACTGCATGGCCAGTTGGAACGGCCCGAAGATCTGGCCTGGCAGGGGGTGAATCCAGTAGATCAGGAGTAAGGCGAGGATCAGGTCCTTCCCGTAGCGCCGGGGTAAGGACCAGGCCAGGGCGGCATACACGATCAGCAGGATTCCCAGCCATTCAGATTGGTGAACGGGGATAATCATCCCCAGAATGGCAAGCAGCGCCCCTCCCGCGCCGATCATGCCGAGGCTCCAGTCCGGTAATTTAAAGTGTTCGTCAGGAAGCTTGGTCCGGAAGATCAGGATAAGCGCAAAGAGGGTTCCAAGAAAAAAGGACAGGACGCCATTTTGACCGGCAGCCAGACGCGGCAGGTTCGCCCAGACCCATGCGGTGACGAGAATAAACACCGCAAAAAGGACGGCCCGGTGCGAAAGGAGCATTTGATTCTTTTGACGCTTAGAAATCATAGTAATACCCCAGCGTCATGCCGATGGTATCCCGCGTACCAGCCAGCAACGGATTGCTGCTGAGCCGTTCCAGATGTTCGGCATAGGTGTAGAGTTTGAGTCTATCCGTCAGGGTCTGGATCAGGCCTACGGTGGTGGCCCAGGTGTCGTAATCATTACTCATGAAGAGATCGCCGTCACCGATTTGCCCTGAGCTGGGGGTGTCATTCATCCGCATGATGTAGGCCGTGGCCATCGTCAAGACCAGGCGGCGGGTGAGGGGGCGCGACGCCGAAATCTGATTCTCCCAATCGGTGTAGGCGGTGGCATTGGCCAAGGCGGGGGTGACGGATTCGTATGACGAGGCGAACCCGATCGCCCATGTTTCAGGATCGGCGTATTTAATATGATAACGGATGGCATCTGTAACTTCAAAGCCCGCCATGAATCCGGCGCGCTGATAGCGCTGATAGGAAATCCCGTGGCTGATCGTTTCAGTCAATCGGGTTTGCACGCCCGCTCCGCCAATGATCACGTCCGATGTCCCGTTGGTCTCGTAGGCGCCGCCGGTGGCTCCGGATAAACTACCCAAACTGTACCCTAGGGCGAGGTTGATCGAGGTGTCCTCAGTGAGGTCGGAATTCATGTATCCGAGATAATCCTGCTGGAACTGTGAGCCGCGCTGGTCGAGATAATCCCGCCAGTAATAATCGGCCCGGACGCCCCCCGTCGTGAGGGGCGTGAAACGCTGGCGATAGTCCAGCATCTGATGATAGATCACGCTGCGATCGATGTTGTAGTTGTTGTCCTGCGGCACGGTGTCGGTCCGGTTGAAGGTATAGCCAAGGCTCTTGTCCGGCGCCATCTGCCAGTCCATATCCACTCCCGCGATGTTTTCGAACACCGGGTAACGCTGGCCGCTCAGGTTGTCCGTGTAGCCGCGGGAATCCACATAATCGACCCGATAGGAGGGGCGGTCATAAATGCGCCCTCTGATAAAGGGGGTGAGTTCAAAGTCGGCCGAGAGGTTCGCCGAAAAGCCGGAACTCTCTTTGCCAGTATAGGCTTCGGCGTTGCGTCCGTTGAAAGAGCCCATCCAGGCGTCTTTTGAAGCGCCGAAAGTAAAAGAGCCCATCGAGGCGTAAAAGCCGGGGTCGATGATCTCGACATCGAAGGCGTTGTCCTCCGTGGCATTGGGGAAATAGCGGTACGTCAGGGCGAAGGAAATATCGACGGCAAAATATTTACTGATCAGGAAATAATTCCTAGCGGTTAACTGGGAGATGATCGGGAAGTCGAGACCATCGGCCTTCACGCGCCCGTAGCTGGAGGGTTGATGGTAGGTGCCCGCTGGCTGGACGATGGTGGCATCGGCGCCGCCCCCCCCGGTATACAAGTATTCCATGCCGGCGCCGGAACTGCGTATGTAGCGGACTCCGGCTGATTGGAAGAATGAAAGATCGGAAGAGAAAGGGCCGATTTCCACATTGGCATTTTCGGGAACATTGGCCAGTCCATAGGTGTCAAATCGAGCCATCTGGGCGTGGGCCGTGAAGAGGGTTGGCGTCAGTGTGAGAAAAGCCAGAGAGATCAAACTCCAGCGTCGTATAACTGTCATGATGAAGGCCCCCATTGCATTGGGTTATATTTGTACGTCCAGCCGCCCTCAGAGGCAAGGAAAATACCAGTGGTGGAAAGGGGGCGGGAGTGACGAGTGATCAGGTGGTGGAATGGGGAAAATCCGGCATTTTGTCGCCCGCATCGGACATTTTGTCCGAAAAAAAGAATCGGGGAAGGCTACGCTCTGTCGGCGCTGTGGGCGGGAATCGGTTTTGACAGAGCAAAACCCTCCATAAAAGGCGAATTCTCTCAAATGGAGGGTTTTGCTCTGTCAAAACCGCTCGTAATTGGCACAGCCCCTGCTAATACTTAACCGTACAGGATGAACAGGAGGAGAAAATGACGGAACTGATGGCAAAATCCAGGACAACGCGCCTGCTGGCAGAGGTGGTTGTTTTATTTTGCGTCATCATCCTTCTCCAGCTTGGGCTCCTGCTTCAGCGTCATCTGGGACGGCCGGCCTCACCTCCCGCCCCCCCGGTGGCTCCTTCAGTTTGGAGTCAGGCGGATGAGATTGGCGCCATGTTCGCCCGTGCGCTGGATGAAGCGGAGCGACGGAATGCCGCTTTCGACGAGGGGTGGGCCCGGCTCCAGGTGACGCCTGACTTCAATATTCAGGATCATGATACAGCCTATGAGGTCGCGATCCGTCTGCCGGGGGTGGACAAAGCGGGGATTCGGATCACCTTGAACGGGGCCGTGCTGAGCATTGTGGCGCAACAGGAGTATCAGCAGACGGCGGAGAGTTCACCTCGTGGCACCCGCCAGATCCGCCGGGCGAGTCAGCGGTTTGAGCGGCATCTCAGGTTGCCGGGGGCCACTTTGGAGGCGTCGAAAATAAAGGCCGCCTTTACCAATGATCTGCTGGTGATTATGATTCCCAAGGAGGCCTCGCCTGATCTGGTGCCGAGGCCGGTTCAGGTGTATTGAGACGTGGAAACAAGGAGTAATTGTGTTACAACTCAGCCCGGAGCCGGGATGAGTGAAATTGAGAGGGAAGCCGTTGAACGGAAAAGCCGGTTGAAATGGAGAGACACTTATGAGTACTGATATTGCCGCTACTGCCAGCATCATTAATGAGCAAAAAGACATCGTCGACTCGGTGCGACAGGAAGTGAATAAAGTCCTGGTCGGACAGGAGCGTCTGCTGGACCGGATGCTCATCGCCCTGATTTCCAATGGGCATCTCCTGATTGAGGGGGTGCCGGGCCTGGCGAAGACCACGGCCATCAAAACGATGGCCCAGGCCCTCGGCTTGAAGTTCCAGCGCATCAGCTTTACCCCGGACCTGCTCCCTGCCGATGTGATCGGGACCATGGTGTTCAATCCGCGGGAGGGGACCTTTTCTCCGCGACTGGGGCCGATTTTCACGAACCTGCTGCTGGCCGACGAAATCAATCGGGCGCCGGCCAAGGTCCAGTCCGCGCTGTTGGAGGCCATGCAGGAACATCAGGTGACCATTGGTGATAAAACCTATCCCCTGCCTGAACCCTTCATGGTGATGGCCACCCAGAACCCCCTGGAGCAGGAAGGCACCTACCCGCTGCCGGAAGCCCAGATTGACCGGTTCATGCTGAAGTGCCGCGTGGATTACCCTTCCAAGGATGATGAGCGCCGCATTATGAACCGCTTCACCCGTAAGTCGGACATCAAGATCAATCCCATGATGTCCGGAAAGCAGATTCTGGAGATCCGCAGTATTCTCGATCAGGTCTATTGTGACGAGAAGGTGGCCGACTATATCCTGGACATCGTGTTTGCCACCCGCAAGCCGGCGGATTACAAGCTCGATATCGGGCACCTCATCCAGTATGGCGGTTCTCCCCGCGCCAGTTTGTTCCTGAATATTGCCGCCCGGGCGAATGCCCTGCTGCATGGCCGCGGTTATGCCACGCCCCAGGATGTCAAGGAGATCGCCTATGATGTCCTGCGCCACCGGTTGATCCTGACCTATGAAGCCGAGGCTGAGAATCTGAAGAGCGAGGATATCATCGCGAAAATCCTGAATGAAATCCCGGTGCCGTAATACCGATTTGAAATCTCAGATTTAATATTTGAGATCAACCTATGGCTATCAACGTCAAAGAATTGATGAAGCAGGTGGGGAAGATCCGCCTGGTGACCAGTCGTCTGGTCGATGAGCATCTCTCCGGTGAATACCATTCGGTGTTCAAGGGGCAGGGGATTGAGTTTGACGAGGTCCGTGAGTATGTGCCCGGGGATGACATCCGGTCGATTGACTGGAATGTCACGGCCCGGATGGGGATGCCCTTCATCAAGCGCTACTGCGAAGAGCGCGAGTTGACGGTCATGTTCCTGGTCGATGTCTCGGGCTCCCAGTCGTTCGGTTCCGGCCAGCGTGCCAAGGCGGAACTGGCGGCGGAAGTCACCTGCCTGTTTGCCTTGTCCGCCATTAAAAACCAGGACAAGGTCGGGCTGATTCTGTTCAGCGACCGGATCGAGGCCTCCTTCCCGCCGAGGAAGGGGCGGACGGCCGTCATGCGGTTGGTGCGGGAGGTGTTGGCCGCTGAGGAGACCCGGCGGGGGACCAATCTGGCCGGGGCGCTGCGGTTCCTGAATCAGGTCCAGAAACGCCGTACCGTGGTCTTTATCATTTCAGACTTCATGGACAGCGGATTTGAGCGTGAGCTACGGATTACCGGACGGCACCATGATGTGGTCTGTGTGTCGATAGCCGATCCGCGCGAATCGGTCCTGCCCGATGTGGGGCTGGTTGAGATTCAAGATCCGGAAACCGGCGAGGTCGAACTGCTGGATACCTCCTCGCCCCAGCTGCGCCAGGCCTTCTTTGAAAAAGCGGCGCAGGAGGCCGATGCCCTTAAGCGGTTGTTCAGGAAAAACAAGATTGATGCCCTCCACCTGTCTACGGAGCGTCCGTTTATTGATGATATTCACAAGTTGTTCCGGCAGCGGCAAATCAGGGCGGCACGGGGATGAATATGAAGTCCGGGATTAAGCGTATCAACTGGATCGTGATGGGCCTGCTGGCGGGCGTCTGTCAGGCATCGTCGCCGGAGACTGCGGCCCAGCCGCTGGTTTCAGAGAACGCTCTGGGCCGGGTTGAGGTATCGCTGTCGTTTGATCCGCCCGTGGTGCGGCTTGACCGCGATACCCTGCTGACCATCCGTATGACGTCGCCGACCAATGTGGTTGTCAAGCTGCCGGCCATTGACTCCCGGGTGAAGGGGTTTGCGGTGTCGGGTTGTTATGATAGCCCGGCCGCCGTCGCCGGGGGCAAAACGGTCCGGACCCGTAATATCCGCCTCACGCCCCAGATTGCCGATGAATACCGGATTGCGCCCATGGCCGTGACCTGGAAAGACCCGGCTACCGGGCTGGAACAATGGTTCCCGACCAAGCCGGTGATGCTGGCCTCTGAAGCGCTTCAGAAGGAAGCGCCCGGCAAGGATATCGCCTCTGCCTGCGGGCCGGTATGGATTTATCCAGGACTCAAAGGGCTTCTGGGCTACGCCCTGGTGGTCGTGGGGCTGGGCGCCCTCGGCTATCTGCTCTGGCGGCTGTTCCGGAAAGTCCGCCGGGCCGTTCAACTTCGCCGGATGTCGCCGAGGGAGCGGGCCCTGTTTGAACTGGCGGAATTGATGGCGCGGGATCTGGTCGGGCATAACCGGGTTAAGGATTTCTACTTTGAACTGACCATGATTGTGCGGGCGTACATTGAACGCGCCCACGCGATCCGCGCACCGGAGCAGACCACGGAAGAGTTTCTGTCAGTCGTGACAAGTGATGCCCGGTTTTCGCAGGAGGTGGTGAAGCGCCTGCGTGACTTTATGCAGGCGGCCGACCTGGTCAAATACGCCGGTGTCCGGCCCGATCCTGCTTCTGTTACAACGGCCACCTCGACCGCCAGGAATTATATTGAAACGGACGCTGATTCTGGCGCCCCCTCTCAAATCTCGAATTTAAAATCTCATATCTAACCCATGCACCTCGGCAGTCCCTATTATTTGTTGTTGTTCCTGGCCCTCGCGGCGGCCGGTTGGTTTGTGTTGCGCCGCCAGGTGCGGCAGGCCCTGCTGTTCTCCGCGTTTCAACGGCTGCCGGTCAACCGGGCGACGTGGCGGACGCGCCTTCAACCCCTGGCGCCCCTGCTGGTCCTTGCCGGACTGGCCCTTCTGATTGTCGCCCTGGCCCGGCCCCAGACCATTTTTTCAAGGACGATACGCAAGTCGGATGCCATTGCGATCCAGATGGTGGTGGACTGTTCCGGCTCCATGCAGGCGCTGGACTTTGCCACTTCCGATAAGCAACGGACCCGCCTGGATGTCGTGAAGGAGACGTTTGCCAAGTTCGTTGAGAAGCGGCCGGGCGACCTGATCGGCTTGGTAACCTTCGGCGGATTTGCTTCCAGCCGGGTTCCGCTGACGCTCGATCATGCCGCCCTGCTGCATAGTCTGCAGGGCGTGGAGATTGCCCGCGAACAATTCAGCAAGGAAGGCCAGCTGCTGAACCAGGAGGAGATGCTGACGGCCATCGGGGACGCGCTGGCCACGGGGTGTGCCCGACTGGACGAAGCCGGCGTGAAGTCACGGATCATGGTGTTGCTGTCGGATGGCGAATCCAATACCGGCCTGATCAAGCCCGAAGAAGCCGCCAAGGCCGCCAAAACGATGGGGGTCAAGATCTACAGCATCGGGATCGGAACCACGGGGCGGGCGCCGTTTCTGGCCCGCGACATGTTCGGGCGTCAGACGGTCGGCTATGCCGAGGTGCGGTTGGATGAGGACCAGCTTCGTTCGGTGGCCGCGACGACTGGTGGACAATACTTCAATGTGACGGATGCCAAAGGGCTGGAGCAGACGCTGGCGGCGATCAACAAACTTGAAAAAACGACGATCAACACGGAGCTGTTCAACAAATATGACGAGCATTTTCCGGCGTTCCTGCTGGCGGGTCTGGTCTTGCTGGTGACGGGAACGGTGCTGAACGCCGGCTTAGGCAAAAACATCCTATGAATCTGCAATTCCAATATCCCTGGATTCTCTTTCTGATCTGGCTCGTGCCGGTCATTGGAGTGGCATGGCATATCCTGGCCGGCCGCCGGGTGGCCGGTCAGTTATTTGTCTCGTCGGCGATGGCGGTCAAGTTGGCGCCCGCCCCGGCGGCCACCCGGCGCGTGTGGCAGCTGTCTCTGTTCATGGCGGGACTGGTGCTGTCCCTGCTGGCGGCGGCCCGTCCGCAGTGGGGAATGCAGGAGGAGACGGTCTATCAGCGAGGCCGGGATTTGATGGTAGTGCTTGATGTCTCTCGCTCCATGTTGGCCCGGGATGTTCACCCCAGCCGTCTGGGGCGGGCCAAGGTGGATCTCCTGGATCTGGTGAAGGAACTGCGTGGCGACCGGGTCGGGCTGCTGGCGTTCCGTGGCCGTCCCGTTCTGTTGTGCCCCCTGACCACGGATTATGGGTATATGGCCCAGACGCTGGAAGGGGTGGGGGTGGATTCGGCGCCTGCCGGGGAGACCGATATCGGCGGGGCGGTCGTGGAGGCCCTGCAAAATTTCGGCGATGAGGAGGGATCGCACAAGGCCATTGTCCTGATCACGGATGGGGATGATCTGGCCGGGAAGGCGCTGGAGGCCGCGAATAAGGCGAAGGAAAAAGGGGTCGCCTTGTTTACCGTGGGCTTCGGGAGCAGTGAAGGCGCGCCGATTCCGTCGGTGGCCAATAAAAAAGAGACGCTGAATTACCAGGGACAGGAAGTGGTGTCAAAGCTGAACAACGCGTTGTTGCGTGAGATGGCCGAAGCGACCGGCGGGGCGTATGTTCCCGTGGGCCTGGCCAACGTCAAGCTGGGAGATCTGTACCGGAATCATTTAAGCCGGATTTCCGCCCGTGATCTTGAGGAATCCTCGCAGCGTCGCTATGTGGAGCGCTATCAGATTTTCCTGTTGCCTGCGGTCCTGCTGTTTCTGGCGGTCGCCTTTTTGAGCCGTGGCCGGATTGCCTGCGGGAAGACAAAATCTACTTCCCCCGTGGGAGGGGCGCTACGCGCCGCGACGGGGTCTAGCAAGGCCCCCTCTGATCTCCCTGTTGCGGCGCGTAGCGCCCCTCCCACCGGGGAAGACAGGGGTCAGCCTCCCCCCCTGCCTGCGGCGGCGACGGCGCTGGCGCTTTGGCTGGTGGCCAGCCTTCCGCTTCAGGCGGCCACCAACGCGGTGGAGTCAGCGTTACCTGCCACTAATCGCACGGCCGTGATTCCGGCCGGCCGGGATGGCGCCCGGTTGGCGCAACGGCTCTATCTGGCAGGAAACTACGAAGGCGCCGCGGAGGCGTACCAGGTCGCGGCCCGAACGGCCGCCTCGGCCACCCGCGAGGACTACGTCTTTAATGCCGGATGCGCGCTGCTCAAGGCGGGAAAATCAGAGGAGGCCGGTGACCTGTTCCGGAGCCTGACGGGCGGGGAAGGGGCGATCGGCGCGCAGGCCGCCTATAATCTCGGATGCGCCTTGTTTACGACCGGGTCTGCGCCTTTGCAGGAAAATGCAGCCACCCCGCCGGATCCCGCCGTGGCGGAACGCCGGGTCCAGGCGCTGAAGCAGGCGGGAACCGCCTTCCAGAAGGCGTTGCGCCAGCAGCCGGACAATGCCGACAGCCGCAAGAATCTGGCGGTGGTCGCGGGCATGGCCGGTCAGGTGGAGGAACAGGCGAAAATTATACGCCTGATGGCCGAGCATGGGCAGACCCCGCCGGGCGCTTTGGCGGATCTCATGTTGCTCCAGCAGCGGAAGCTTCTGCAGGATATTCCCGCCGCCTTTACCAATACCACGCCGGCCTTGATCGACGGCCTGGAATCGCTGGCCGCTGAGCAGGATCGCACGGCCGACCTGATGATTCCGTTGAAAGGCAAGTTGCTGCAGGCGATGTCCCAGTCCGCCGCAAACAACACGAATGCCCCGCAGCAGATGGCCCAGATCAATGCCTTTGCGGAATCGATCCGCGATGCGATGTTCGGGGTGGCCGCCGGGCTCCGTAATTTGGATCGTTCAGCCTATGCCCCTGCGCGTAAGGCGGAAGCCGCCGTCTACACACTCTGGAAAGGCATGGCGGGATATCCGCAGCTCCTGCGCGAAGATCTCCAGCGGCAGACGAACGCCATTACGGTAACGGTTCCTGTCGTCGCCGGTGCGTCGCCGGTGTCGGATGAACTCAGGCAAAGTGTCAACGCCCAGCAGGCCGAGGCACTGGAACTGACCGGGTTATTCAAGCAGCGGTTTGAACAGGAGGTTCCGCCGGAGGGGATCAGCCGCCCGGTTGAGCAGGCCTCCACCAATGCCGTCGCTTCCACCAATGCCGCGGCGGGAACCAATGCGATGGAGGTGGTGCTGTCCCCGGAAGATCGCAGGAAGATCGTGGAGCTGACGGGGCAGGCCGTGGCTCTGCAGCAGTTGGCGGAAGGGGCGATCACCAACGCCCTGGCCGGCAGTCTGGTGTATCAGCAGAAGGCCTATGCCGTGCTGAAGGAGATCGAAGCACTGCTGCCCAAGGATAAAAAGCCGCAGGACAATCAGCCGCAGAACCAGCCGCAACAGGATCAGCCCAAGCAGGAGCCGCCGCCCCCGCAGGATCAGAAGAAAGAGGAGCAGAAGCCGCCGCCCAAGTCGGAGGATAAAAAAGACCAGATGTCGGCGGAAGATCTGAAGCGGTTACTGGAAAAGGCCAAACAGCGCGAGAAGGAACATGAGCAGGAAAAGCGCGAGCGCGATTCCTATGTCCCGCTGTCCCCCGCCGAAAGAGATTGGTAGGCGAATGAATGGAGAAATGGGATTTAATGGAGGGCGCCGCTCCATCGGCGCCGTGGCCAGAATGAGGCGGTTGGGTCGATATGTCTGTCTGGCTTGTTTTTCCATGGCTACGATCGCCTTCTCTGCCACCCCGACCCTCTCCGTCAAGGCCAGCCGTGCGAGTGTCTATCTCGGGGAGTCATTCCTGCTGGAGGTCAAGGTGGATGGAGCGGATAATCCCGGGGCCCCGGATTTGTCTGCCATCCGCAATAGCACCGTTGAACTGCTGGGGAGCCAGTCGGCCAGCCATTACACCGTGGTGATTGTGAATGGCCGGATGCAGCGGGAAGATTTTTCCGGCCGGATTTTTACCTACCGGGTGACGCCGGCCGCTGAAGGTGGGTTCACCGCAGGCCCCATTACGGTCCGGGTGAACGGAGTGACGATCACCGGGACCGGTCCTCCCATTACCGTGACGGGCGTGACGCGTCAGGATGAGGTGATTGCCGAGGTGACGGCCTCCCGCACGACGGTGCTGGTGGATGAGCCGTTTGAGATCCAGGTGACCCTGCGCATCAAGGCCCTGCCTGTGCCGTATCAGGACACCGAGCCGTTGTATCCGGCAGACCCGCCCCATATCGAGGCGGCCTTTCTCAATGGCCAGGAGATGGACGGGCTCAAGGGGCCGGACTTCCAGAAACTGTTGAATGACCACCTCGTCCAGCAGAACCAGCCGGGCTTCACCCTGAATGAGTTCACGACGCAGGGCGATCCATTTGATTTCGACCGGATGTTCAATGTGCAGGGACGACCCGCCCGCTTTAAATTTGACCGGAAGAAGGTGACTCAGGCGGGGAAGAACTATTGGGAATATACGCTTTCCGTTCCCTATTCCCCGCTAACGGAAGGGGTCTATACCTTCGGCCCCCTGCTGTTCAAGGGGACGGTCCCCATTGAGGTCAAGGCCGATGGGAATGCGAATGGCCGCCCGGTCTTTGCGGTCGGTCCTGCCGCCACCGTGCGGGTGATTCCACCCCCTGAGGCGAACCGCCCGGATTCTTACATTGGCGCGATCGGCAGCAATCTGACTGTGGAGGCCGCGCTTGACGCCCAGACCTGCAATGTGGGTGATCCGCTCAAGCTGACGCTGACCCTCGCCGGGGCCATCCAGATGCGGAATATCACGCCGCCAAGACTGTCGCTTCAGCCGGCGCTGCTGGAACGGTTTGAGATCTATGATGATTCGGTTCAGGCCGTCAAACAGAATGGACAGTGTCAATATGCCTACACGCTTCGCCCGCGGCAGGCGGGCTCCTTTGAGCTACCACCTGTGGATGTCTCGTATTACGATGTCACCCTGCGGCGGTATCAGACCGTCCGGTCCCTGCCCATTCCCCTCAAAGTCAGGCAGGCCACGGAGATTACAGGCTCGCAAATTATCGGCGGCTCCACCAATGCGGGGTCCCGGCTCAGTCGTGAAAGGGAATGGGCCATGCTGCCTGCCGGCATCCGTATGGGGCTGGCGGGGGCCGAGGCGGTCCCGCTGATGGGCGATCCCCGCCGGCTCCTGCTCTATGCCGGCGCGGGCCCCCTGGTGTTTCTCCTTTGCCTGTCGGGTCTGTGGATCCGGCGCCAGGTCCCCGCCTGTAAACGGGCTCAGCGGAGGAGGCAGGCATGGTCGCGGGCGGAACAGTCGATCCATCAACTCGTACACCAAAGCGGAAGCGCTGGGCATCGGGAGATATGTGAGGTGCTGCGGCACTATCTGGCGGATCGATTTGATGTTCAGGCCGAGGCCCTGACTCCGGTTGAAGCTGAATCACTGCTGGTAGTGAAGGGCATTCCCTATGATCTGGCAAAACGGTTTTCCAGGATGATGCAGTTCCATTTTGATGCGTCCTTCGGGTCGAGCGGGGTTGGCGCGGATACGCCGGAGCTGCTGGCAATGTTGGCGGCCATTGAGGCCTATCGCAACCACCGGACGAGCTCGCGACTGGCGAGGACGACCCTGCTTGTGTTGCTGAGCGGACTGTGCGTCAGTAAGGTGAACGCCTCGACGCCGGCGGAACGGACGTTTATCTGGACGGAATCGCTCATGGAGTTGAGTTCCGCCCAGGAGCCCAAAGACTTTCTGGCGGCCGCCGCGACCTGTCAAAAGCTGGTGGATCTGGGCGTGAGAAATGCCGACCTCTTTTACAATCAGGGAACGGCCTTATTACTGGCCAATCGACCTGCCGATGCGGTGGCGGTCCTGTTGCGGGCCGAGCGGTACGGGGGAAGTACGGCGGACATTTCCAGGAACCTGGCGATTGCCGAAGCACGGAAGCAGGGATTGAAAGCCCCCGTTGCCTCATGGTTGAGATGGGTGCTCTTCTGGCATTATGCGCCGGACTGTGCCACCCGAGCGAGGATGGCGGCCCTCTCCTTCGGTGGCCTCTGGCTGGCCGGGGCCTTGAGTTTGGTCGGGTTGAAGCGGCTGGGGAAGGCCCTGCTGGTGGTGGCCGCCGTTATCGTTGTGTTGTCAGGCTCGAGTGTGCTGACCACCCTTCAGCAGGAAAGCCAGATCGCCCGACCCGCTTCGCTAAGCAACATGCTGTTGGAGAAACCCAGATGAGTGGATTTAAAGAGCTCTATGCCAAACGCTTCAGTTGCCGCGCCTATACGTCAGATCCGGTTCCCCGTGGGGACGTGGAAAAGATCCTGGATGCCGCGAGACGGGCCCCCTCCGCCTGCAATCGACAACCCTGGCGGTTTGCCGTGGTGATGGAGGAGGCCCTGAGAACCCGCCTGCTGGACGAGGGAACGCTGCCGGGCCTCGGGATGGCCTGGGCGAAGCAGGCTCCGGTCATTCTGGTGATGGGCATGAAGAGGTCGCTGATCACGCACCGGGTGGCACCCTTGCTGTCACAGGTCGAGTACCCGTTGCTGGATCTGGGAATTGCAGGAGAACATGCCGTGTTACAGGCGACCGAATTGGGGTTGGGCACCTGCTGGATCGGCTGGATCCGCCCGAAAGAAGTGCGCCGGATTGTCGGCTGGCCCTCCGACATTACGCCGCAGGCCCTGATCACCGTCGGCTGGCCGGCCGTAAAGCCGCAACGCAACTCTCCACGTCTTACCCTCAAAGAGATTGTGACGTGGTGCTAACCTCCGGCAACGACATGAACGGGAAACATATTATTCTGGCGGGGGGCAGTGGGTTTATCGGGAGCGCCCTGACTCAGCGGCTTCTCTCGGGCGGGGCGCGCGTCACCGTGCTGACGCGGTCAGACCGAATAGCCCCTCAAGCGGGAGTGAGATATGTGGTCTGGGATGGGCGTTCGCGGGGGCCTTGGACGGAAGTGCTGGAAGGGGCCGATGCCCTTGTTAATTTTTCCGGCAGGAATGTGAATTGCCGGCTGACCCCGCGGAACAAGCGTGAGTTGCTCACTTCACGTCTGGAGGCACTGAAGGTTCTAGGCGAGGCCGTGAGCCGGTGTCGCCACGAGCCCGGCGTCTTTGTCCATTGCAGTGCGGTCGGGTTCTATGGCGATACCGGCCGTTCATGTAATGAGGAGGCCCCGGCGGGATCCGGCATGCTGGCGGACATCACGAAAACCTGTGAGGCAGCCATCAATGGGATGGCATTCACGGATACCCGTAAAGTCGTGTTGCGGCTTGGCGTGGTGTTCGGACGTGAGGGCGGGGCCTTGCCGGTGCTGGCCAGACTTACGCGGTGTTTTCTGGGGGGTGCCGCCGGGAATGGCCGGCAAGGCGTAAGCTGGATTCATCTGCAGGACCTGAATCGGGTTTTTTGTGAAGTGCTCGAAAACGCCAAACTCAACGGGGTTTTCAATGCGGTCACCCCACAGCCCATCACCAATGCCGAACTCATGCAGACCCTGCGTCGCGTTCTGAATAGACCCTGGTCCCCGCCAGTTCCGGCCTGGCTGTTGCGTACCCTGAGTCTTGTGGTCGGGATCAATCCCGAGTTGATTCTGACCGGGAAACGCTGCCTGCCTACCCGTCTGCAGCAGGCTGGGTTCGAGTTCGAATATCAAGACCTGGAGTCTGCGTTACAGAACTTATTGGGAGTGGGCTCTTAAATATGCCCATTCTTCTCAAAGATTTAACGGCTTTGGAATTGCATGCCGCCTTGGCGCCGCTGGGGGTATCGCTTCATCTCGCGCGTCAGCTTCAGGCGGCCGCCGTGCGGCGCGATGAAATCCCTGACGCGCTCCACGCGGTCTCTCCCAAACTTCTGGAGCGGGTGCGTCAAGAGATCCGGCTGCCGCGGCTGACTATGCTGAACAAGGTCGTCTCGCCCCGTGATGGGTTTGCGAAATACCTGTTTTCCGGGGACGGCCCTGAGTCGTTTGAAGCGGTCTGCATTCCGATCCTGAACCGGCCGGGGGATGAGAAGGTGATCGTGTGCGTCAGCTCCCAGGCCGGCTGCGCCATGGGCTGCGCCTTTTGTGCGACGGGCCGGCAGGGCTTTTCACGTAATCTGGCCGCTTGGGAAATTGTGGATCAGGTGGTCCGGATTCAGGCCGACTCGGAGCATCCGGTACGCGGGGTGGTATTTATGGGGATGGGCGAGCCCCTGCTCAATTATGAGGCGGTGATCCGGGCGGCCCGGATTCTGTCGGAACCCTGTGGCATGGCGATTTCCGGGAAAGCCATCAGCATTTCAACGGTCGGAATCGTACCCGGGATCCGGCGTTTCACCATCGACCAGTGGCCGTTCCGTTTGGTGGTGTCGCTGACCAGTGCGGATCCCGTCCGGCGGCGCAACCTGATGCCCGTGGAGGCGACCTATCCACTTGCTGAACTGGTGGAAGCCATTCGCGACTACCAACTGACTTCAGGGAAACGGGTCACCTTGGCTTGGACGATGATTTCAGGCTTCAATACCCGGGAGGAAGATGCGGTTCAGTTGGCCGAGCTGATGCGGGGGATCCCGTTGACGCTGGATCTGATCGATGTCAATGATCCCGGCGGTCGATTTCTGCCGCCCCCGCCTGCCGAATTGGAGGCTTTCAGGGATGCCCTCCGGTTACATCTCAAGATGCCGGTGGCCCGACGGTACAGTGGAGGGCAGGACATTCATGCCGCCTGCGGGATGCTGGCGGGGCATCATCAGGGTGAATGATTAACCGGTATCGGGTTAATCTTGTGTGTGAATCAGGGAATCCCTGATTGTCAAAAGTTCTGTATTCAATACCGTGTAAAGCAAAGCAGGAGTGTGTGCCATGAAACTTTGGTTGCCTGGGATGATCATTGTATTGGGGATTCTGTTTGGAGGGATTGGTTTTGGAAAGGAGCCGGATGTGAAGACACTAATGGGGAGGAAAGTGGTGATGGTCATTGCCTTCCGTGATTTCCGGGATGAGGAGTTCTTCAAGCCTTATGCCGCCCTGACGGAGGTAGGGGCCGAGGTGGTTGTTGCCAGCACGCAACTTGGAAAGGCCAAAGGGATGCTGGGGCAAACGGTGTCAGTCAATATGCTGATTGAGGATGTGGTCGCCACCCGTTTCGATGCCATTGTGTTTGTGGGTGGCGGGTGCGCCCAGATCTATTTCGACAATCCCATTGCCCACCGGCTGGCACAAGACGCCGTTCTTTATCGTAAAGTCCTGGGCGCCATCTGTGTTGCCCCTGAAACGCTGGCCCATGCGGGGGTGTTGAAGGGCGTTAAGGTGACAGGGTTTTCATCCATCAAGCCCGCGCTGGGAAAGGCGGGTGCGCTGGTTCAGAATCAGCCCGTGGTCCGTGATGGCAACCTTATCACCGCAGATGGCCCCCAATCGGCCGGCGGTTTTGCTGCGGCCATTATCGAGGCGCTTGAACAAAAGATCCCAGCCCCCTGACCCTGTTTACTTGAGAATCCCGACCTGCTTTAAACAGTCGGCCAGTTTTTTCTTATTGGCATCGGAAGTCTCGCAGAGGGGGAGCCGATAGGTCTCCTCGATCATGCCGGCCATGGCCATGGCGGCCTTGATCGGAATCGGATTGGTGTCAACGAAGAGATCGGTGAACAGCCGGTAGTATTTCATGTGCAGGGCGCGGGCTTCATCCCAGCGTCCGGCCGCGGCGGCATGAACCATGTCGGCCACCGGCTTGGGTGCGATATTGGAGGCCACGCTGATAATCCCCTTGGCGCCCAGGATCATCATCGGCAGGGTCAGGGAGTCATCCCCGGACAGGACGGTGATATTACAGGCACTGAGGATCTGGCTGACGCGATCGGCGCTGCCGCCGGCTTCCTTGACGCATACGATTTTCGGATGCTTGGCAAGACGGGCAATGGTCGCCACGTCGATTTGGAGGGAGGAGCGGCCGGGGACATTATACAACACGACGGGCAGACCCAGGTCAGCCACGGCGGAGAAGTGGCGATATAAGCCTTCCTGATTCGGCTTGTTGTAATAGGGCGTTACCTGAAGGGTGCCGTCAGCACCGGCGTTCAGGGCGTGACGGGTCAGGTCCAGCGCCTCGGACGTGGAGTTCGCGCCGGTGCCGGCAATGACTTTGACTTTGCCGCGGCAGGCGGCAATGGTGACTTCAATGATCTTCTCGTGCTCTTCCACGTCCACGGTCGGGGACTCCCCGGTGGTGCCCACCGGGACAATGCCATCGATCCCGGCCGCGATTTGCATGGCGATCAAGTCGCGCAGTTTATCGTAATCCACACTCCCGTTCGTGTTGAACGGCGTGACAATGGCTGTATAGGCACCTGTAAACATAACGGTCTCTCCCTTTGCGTTGAAAAGGACGATAGATCATCCCGGCTCGAATCACCAATAAAAAAAAGAATTCAGAAGTCAGTAGTCAGAATACAGAATTGTCACGTCCTGATTTCCGTTTGACACTTTTCCATTGTTAACTGATCTGCTTTT
>JBAXWB010000033.1 GCA_037128595.1 bacterium | reverse complement strand
GCATCGCACTTTTCTCCTTTATTGAAAAGTGTCAATCTACAGCCGGACGGGACACCCACTGCCTACTGCCCACTGCCCACTGGCGTCAGCTGGCGGATCCCGCCCATATAGGGAACGATCGCGTCGGGAAGGATCACGGATCCGTCTGCCTGCTGCCCATTCTCCAGAATAGCCACCATCAGCCGCGGCAACGCCACGCCGGAGCCATTCAAGGTGTGAACAAAGTCCAGCTTCCCATCCGCACGCCGGTACCGGATGTTGGCACGCCGCGCCTGGAATGACTCAAAATTACTGCAGGAGGAGACTTCCAGCCATCCATTCTGCCCGGGGGCCCAGAGTTCAATGTCATAACACTTGGCGGCGGCAAAACTGATATCGCCCTTGCAGAGCGACAGGACCCGGTAATGAAGCCCCAACCGCTGCAACACCTCCTCGGCATTCACGACCAACGATTCCAGCTCCGCATAGGACGTGGCCGGCTCGACAAACTTGACCATCTCCACCTTATCGAACTGATGGACCCGGATAATGCCACGGGTCTCTTTGCCGGCGGCTCCGGCCTCACGGCGGAAACACGGCGTGTAGGCCGTCAGATAAACCGGCAGCGCCTTGTCGATCACATCATCCCGGTAATAATTCGTGACCGGCACTTCGGCCGTGGGAATCAGCCAGAGGTCGTCGGTCGCGTGATACATATCCTCCGCCATCTTGGGCAACTGACCGGTACCGATCATGGAAGCGGTATTGACCACAAACGGCGGGAGCATTTCCGTATACCCATGCTCGGTCGTATGAAGATCCAGCATGAACTGGATGAGCGCGCGCTGCAACTTAGCGCCCTGCCCCAGATACAGCGGGAACCCGGAACCGGTCATGCGGGCGCCCCGGGCGAAATCAAAGATCCCGAGCCGCTCCCCCACGTCCACATGCCCCTTGGGCGGAAAGGCAAACGTCTTGGCCACCCCATACGTGCGCGCCACCACATTGGCCGCGGCGTCCAGCCCGTCGGGCAGGCTGTGGTGCGGAAGATTGGGGATCCGCAGCAGGTTGTCCTTGAGACGGCTGTCAATATCACGGACTTCGCCATCCTTCTGGACAATCAGGTCGCCCAGCTCGCGCATGGCTTTCTGGGTCGCGGCGGTATCCTGGCCCTTGCTCTTGAGCATCCCGATTTCCTTGGAAACCACATTGCGCTGATTTTTCAGGTTCTCGACCTCGGTCACCAGCTTACGGCGCAACCCATCATCGGCCACCACCGCATCCAGGAATTCCAGACTGGCGCCACGAGACAATAAGCCCTGCCGCACCTGGTCCTCATGATCACGAATCAATTTGATATCCAGCATAAATCACCCCAAACGTTGGTTCATTAAAAGCGGGATGATGCTAGCGAAGCCGACGGCGGGATGCAATGACGGAAGAGAGTGAGCCAGTAAGCAGTGGGCAGAGGACACTTACTGCTCACTGCCTACTGGCTTAATTTGATCAACGATTTGATCGTGATGCGGCGGGCATGGGAGACGGCCAGGGTCTCGAAGAAAATATGGATGGTCCGGGGCGGAAAAATATCCTCGGCCCGTTCGGCCCATTCAATGGCGGTAATGCCGGCGGCGTCGAAATATTCCTCAAGCCCCAGCATCAGGGCGTCCAGCGAATCACGCAGGCGATAGAGGTCCACATGCACCAGCGGCCGTAGCCCGGGATATTCATGGACCAGCGTAAAGGTCGGACTGGTCACCGGCCGATCCACACCCAGGGCAAGGGCCAGCCCCTGTACAAAACAGGTCTTCCCGCTCCCGAGGTCCCCATGCAACGCCAACACCTGTGGCCCCGGCAACTGCTTCAACACATGCCGTGCCAGTTTATGCGTGTCTTTCACACTGTTGGATTCAACGACTAAAATGTTCATATCCATGAATCGTCAATGGTTTGCAATCCTGTCCATCCCGGCCTTCCACCCGGCCCGGCTTCGCCGTCATCTCGCCAATCCGTGTGCAAGGCAGGAGGAAGGCCTTGGCCCAGGCCGCCTCAAACGACCGGGCCTTCCGCTCCTGCACGGTGAAGAGTAATTCAAAATCCTCCCCATCTGCAAGCGCATGCTCCAGCGCCGACCGTTGATCCTTGAGGCGGCGGGCCGCTCCGGCCACAGGAATGCGCCCGAGATCCAGCACCACCCCGGTGCCGCTGGCGGCCGCCAACCGGCGCACATCCGTGGCCAGCCCATCACTGACATCCATCATCGCGGTGACCCCGGCCGCCTCACGCAGCCATTGCCCCTCGCTCAGCCGCGGCTCAAAGCGTAAATGGCGGCCCAATCCGCTGCCGCCCAGAGCCCCCGTGACATAAAGGGCATCCCCCGGCCGCGCCCCCGACCGCAGGATCGCCTTCCCGCGGGGGACACGCCCCGCGGCAAACACATGCACTTCCAGGACTTTTCCACTACTGGTATCGCCTCCGACAATCGCCGCACCATACCGGCGGGCCAACCGGGCCATCCCTTTATACACGGCCTCAATATGGGCTACTGAAGCGGTGGGCGGGGCCACCAGATCCACCAGAATCCACAACGGCTCGCCGCCCATGGCCGCCAGATCACTCAATACCCGGCCCAGCGCTTTATGCCCGATCGCGACCCCGCTGGCCTCCGGCAGGAAATGAACACCCTCAATAACCGGATCACTTTTCAGAAGCAGATCATAGGGGTCACGCCGGCCCGGGCGGACCACGGCACAGTCGTCGCCGATTCCGGCGACCACATCCGCACGCCCCGGCACCAGCCGTTTCAGCCGCCGGATCAAGTTGTCTTCACCAATCTGTTGGGTATTCATTTTCTGACAGAATGCACAAAATATACAAAATAGAATTTAAGATCGTCTCCTCAATTCTGTCTCATTCTGTAAATTCTGTCTAAGAATTCTTTGTTGCCTGCGGAAGACGCAAAATAAACGTGCTGCCCTGGCCGGGGACACTTTCCACCGAGACGCTGCCGTGATGGGCGATGGCAATATGTTTGACGATAGCCAAGCCCAGGCCGGTCCCCCCCATGGCGCGACTGCGCGCCTGGTCCACCCGGTAAAACCGTTCAAAAATGCGTTCCAAATGGTGCCGTTCAATCCCGTGCCCCTGATCCGCCACCCGGATCTCCACAACGTCCTGGGTCTGCCCCCCGGTCACCGTAATCCGCGTTTCCTCAGGACTGTACTTGATGGCATTATCGAGAAGATTCCCGACCGCCTGTTCCAGCAGAGGCGCATTAATCAAGGTCTGCAGCGAGTCCGGACAATCCAGCACCAGCAGAATCCCCCGGGCCTCCGCCCGTTTGGCAAACGACTGGACGGCACGGGACAGGACATCATGCACTGACCCCAAACCCAGCACGATCTCCCCTCGTTCCGACTCAAACTCCAGCCGGGACAATGCCAGCAGATCCTCCACCATCAATTCCAGCCGGGTCACATGGCGCCCCATCATCTCCAGAAACCGCATCGACTCCCCGGGGTTGTGGACCGCCCCGTCGGACAAGGTTTCCACACAGCCTTTCAGCGTCGTAATGGGGGTCTTCAGCTCATGCGACACATTGGCCACAAAATCACGCCGCATGGTTTCCAACCGCTTCAGGCGCGTAATGTCATTCATGACCACCAGTGCCCCGATATTATTTCCATCTGCATCCTTAAGCGCCGCGCCGTGGAGCTGAATGACGCGTTCCGATTCACCACGCAGCACGATCACCCGTTCCGTCGGACCCGGCGCCGCAAGGGTCACCCCCAGGAATTCCTGTAATTCGATATTGCGAACCGTTTCCAGAATGTGGCGGCCCCGCGCCTCGTCCGGCTTCAGCCCCAGAAGGTGGCAGGCGGCAGGATTGATGAGAAGGACCCGCTCCGCCAGATCCACGGCGAGAACGCCCTCCACCATGTTCGCCAGCACCGCCCGTTGCTCATTATGCTGCAACGCCTCGGTACGCACCCGGTCATGAAGTTGGAGCGCCATCTTATTCATGGTCTGGGCCAGCGCGCCCATTTCCGCCGTGTCCGGCACCGGAATCCGGGCGGTCAGCTCCCCTTTCGCAAACTGCTCGGAAGCCTGCCGCATGTGTTCGAGCGGCCGGGTGATCCGTTGCGAGAGCGCGAGGGCCACCAGGGCAAACAAGCCGGCCACGATCAGCCCGCCCATGGCCATGCTGCCGTAGAGCGCCTTGAGGGCGTCATCAATCACCGCCAGGGGGAGCGAGACCCGAACGACCCCGGCGACCGTACCATTCTGCCAGACCGGAATCGCCAGATACATGAGGCGACGACGCAGGGTGTCACTATAGCGCGACGCCTGCCCGGTCCGGCCTGCCAGCGCCTCCATGACCTCCGGCCGGTTCCGGTGATTCTCAAGACCGGCCGGGTTTTCAGAGGAGTCGGCCACCACCCGTCCGTCGGTGGTCATAATCGTCACGCGCGTCAATGTCATCCGGCCCAGGTCATTGACCAACTGATTCAACCCCGCGGCATCCTGCCCCAGGGGGGGGGTGAGTTCACGGGCAATAATCTGGGCGCGGGCCAACAGGTCTGCGGCCACCTGCTGCTGATGAAAGGAATACAAGGACCGGTCAACGTACCAGGCCGTTGCCGCCAACGCCCCGAGGGTCACTATTAGAAAATAGATGTAAATCCGCCAGAATAGTCGTTTCGTTCGCATGCTCACTCCTTGAAGCGATAGCCCACCCCGCGGACCGTTTCGAGATAGTCCGCCCGCCGCCCCAGTTTGCGCCGCAGGGAAACCATCTGGACATCCACCGCACGGTCGGTGACGGCGTAATCCTCCCCCTTCACCCCATCCACAATCTGCTCACGGGTGAATACCCAACCCGGTCGCTGCGCCAGGAAATGGAGCAGCCGGAACTCCGACGCGGTCAGGTCCAACGCGGTCTTCCCGCACATCACCTCATGCCGGCCGGGATTGATCACGATGTCATGTATCGCGAGCTGTTCACCGGCCTTGGCCGGCCCCTTTTCACGGCGTCGCAGCACCGCATGAATCCGCGCGAGCAACACCTTCATATTGAACGGCTTAGCCACATAGTCGTCCGCCCCCATTTCCAGCCCGACCACCACATCCGACTCCTCCCCCTTGGCAGTGACCATGATAATCGGGATTCCGGCCGTTTCAGGCTTGGCTTTCAGCAACCGGCAGATCTCCAGTCCCCCTACTCCCGGCAGCATCAGATCGAGAAGAACCAGATTCGGCTTGTTCCGGGAGATCGCCCCAAGCACCAGCTCTCCATTGGCCAGCCCCGTCACCTCGTACCCGTCCCGGGTCAGGTTGTAGGTTAGCAGCTCAAGGATATCCCGTTCATCCTCGACGACAAAAATATGTTCTTTAGCCATAGGCGTCCTTTAACTGTCCAACATACTAGGCAAACTCACCGGTAAAGGGAAAGCGTTTCTTGTTAGAAGTTCGTGAGGAAATGTTCGTGATTTTTGCAACTCATTGTGGCATAAGTTCACTCCATGATAACAGCCATCAGACGACTACTCGGGTACGACGACAAATTCTTCAACCTTCTGGAAGCCAGCGCGGACGAAGCCAAGGCTAGCGTCCAACTGTTGCTGACCCTGATCAAAACGCCGGAAAGCACGACCTCCATGGGCGATTTCATCCAGTCCCGCCGCAAGGACAAGCGCATTACCGAGCAGATCACAGAAGAATTGTGCAAAACCTTCGTGACGCCACTGGAACGTGAGGACATTGAATCCCTCTCCCTGGCCCTCTACAAAATCCCGAAAACCGCTGAGAAATTCAGCGAGAAATACATGCTGTGCAAAGGCATGCTGAAGGATGTGAATTTCCTGGAACAGGCCGCCATCCTGGATCAAACCACGGACACCGTGTCCCAGATGGTCAAAAAACTCCGGGCCCGGGCCCATCTCGAGGACGTAAAGGAATTCAATAACCGGCTCCATTACCTGGAAGGCGAAGCCGACAAATTGATGCTCGATCTGGTCAAGGACTTGTACAGTGGAAAGCATGACCCGCTCAAGGTCATCATCATCCTCGATCTGCACGAGACCCTGGAGAAGATCATCGACCGCTGTCGTGATGTGGGGAATATCATCTTCCAGGTCGTCCTGAAGTATTCCTGACCACGAACCTTGTAACCCGAAGAACACACGCATGCTCACCCTCATCCTGATAGTGTTAGTGATCGCCCTGGCCTTTGAGTACATCAACGGCTTCCATGACACGGCCAACTCCATTGCCACCACGGTATCGACCAAGGTCCTGAGCCCGCGGCAAGCCGTGTTCATGGCCACCTGCTTCAATCTTCTGGGTGCCATGGCCGGGATCTCGGTGGCCAAAACGATTGGACAAGGGTTGGTGGATACGGCCTATGTGGGGATCGACACCATTCTGGCCGCCCTGCTGGGGGCCATCATCTGGAACCTGCTGACCTGGTGGCTGGGACTGCCGTCCAGTTCAAGCCACGCCCTGATCGGGAGCCTCTGCGGGGCTACGCTGGCCTCCTCCCAGGGGAACTGGCATGTCATCAAATGGGCCGTATCCAATCCCGTCACCGGCCACACGGAGGGGCTCTGGCCCAAGGTGATCATGCCGATGTTTGTCTCCCCTGCCGTCGGGTTTATTGGTGGGGCCTTGCTGATGGGCCTGCTGGTCGTGTTGCTTCACAAAATGCGGCCCCTGCTGATCAATAAGATTTTCTCCAAACTCCAACTGGCCAGCGCCGCCTGGATCAGCTTCAGCCATGGCACCAACGACGCCCAGAAGACCATGGGGATCATCGCCCTGATTCTCTTCACGGCGACCACTAAAAGTAACGCCTTCGGCGTCCTGCCCCCCTGGTTGGAATTTCTGAGAACCCCCGAGTTCACGGTCGCCACCTGGATCAAGGTTACCTGCGCCCTCACCATGGCCGCAGGCACCGCCGCCGGCGGCTGGCGCATTATCCGGACCATGGGCCACAAGATCGTGCGGATGCAGCCGATCCACGGCTTTGCTGCTCAAACCACGGCGGCCACCGTCATTTCCATCGCCACCCACTGGGGGATTCCGCTCTCCACCACCCACGTCATCTCCACCTCTATTATGGGGGTGGGCGCCACCAAGCGGCTCAGCGCCGTGAAGTGGGGCATCGTCGGTCGCATTGTCTGGGCCTGGGTGCTGACCATTCCGGTCACCGCCCTCCTTGGCTACTGGATCGAGAAAGCGCTCCTGCCCTTCTGGGGGAAGTAACCGGCCCGCCTCACGACATGGACGGCAGCAGCGGTAGCCGCACATGGAACACCGCGCCACGGGCATGCAGGGTACTCAGTTCTACTTGGCCGCCATGGGCTTTGGCAATGGCCGCCACGATCGCCAGACCGAGGCCGGCACCCGTCTGACGGGTTCCGGGGACCTGCCCGAACAACTCGAACACGCGCCCGGCCAATTCCGGAGCGATCCCCGGCCCCGTATCGGCTACGGTGATCAGCACCCCGCCCGCAGACTCCTGCTCCACTTTCATGAGAATATCTCCTCCGTTCGGGGTAACCCGAAGGGCATTGTCAAGAAGGTTGGCCAGCATCTCCACCAACAGATCTCCATTCCCCAGCACCTGAAGCCCCTCCTCGGTCTCCAGGCGCAAATTCACCCGTTTCTCCTCGCACAACGGCTGATAAATCTCCGCCGTCCGGTGCGCGACTTGCCCGATGTCCATCCGGACAAAGGAGGCGCGGACTTCTGTCCGTTCCAGTCGGGCGAGCCTCAGCAACTGTTCGGTCACGCGCGCCATCCGCCTGACTTCTTCCAGCATATCCGCCAGCGCCTGCCGGTACTCCTCGGGCGGGCGGTCGCGTGACAGGGCGACCTCCCCCACGCTTTGCATCGCCGCCAGGGGCGTCCGCAATTGATGCGAGGCGTCACCGCTGAACCGGCGCAAGCGCTCGACGGCCTCATGATAATAGTCGAAGGCGGCATTGATCGTGGTGGCCATGCGCCGCATCTCATCATCGGGCATATCGCCGGTGGAGATCCGCTCTTCAAAATGGCCGGCACAGATGTTGTCAGCCGCCAGGGTAATGGTCCTGACCGGCTGGATCATCCACCGTGAAATCCACCAGGCGACCCAGATCAGCAGGGGAAGCATGGCCAGATCCCAGCCCACTCCCGTAACCGCCTCCATCAGATGTTCACGCAACCGTCCTTCCGGATGATGTATCCAGGCACGGAACTCGATGATGCTGAAGATGGCGAACTGCAGGGCCACAAAGAGCACCAGCAGGGCCACCAACCAGTAGAACATGCGCAGACGCAACGGTGTTTTCATTTGTTTCCCTTCAGTGCAAACCCGACGCCATAGACGGTCCGGATCAACTCCTTGTCAAAGCCCCGGTCTACCTTCGCCCGCAAATGCGAGATATGGACGTCAATGACATTATCCAAAGGGGTCGCCCGTGACTCAATGTGCCAGACATCCCGGGCGATCATCTCGCGCGACACCGTTTTCCCGACATTCACCGCAAGGTACCTGAGCAACTCGAACTCCTGACCGGTCAGGGTGATCTCGCTGGCGCCCCGCATGACCCTCCGGTTCAACACATCGATGGCCAGCTCATCCACCTTCAGGATCGCCGCATTCGGAGCCTCGGGGCGGCGGAGCCGGGCCCGGATTCTCGCCAGTAATTCCGCGAGGGAAAAGGGCTTTACAAGATAATCATCCGCGCCGGCATCCAGTCCCTTGACACGATCCCGCACTGCATCGCGCGCCGTCAGGATAATCACGGGGGCCACGCAGTTCCGGGACCGGAGCACCTGCAGCACCTCCAACCCGCTCCGGTCGGGCAACCCGATATCCAGGAGAAACAGGTCAACGGGGTCGCCCTCCACCGGTTTCAGGGCATCGGCCGCCGTCCCGCAGGTCGTCACGTAATAGCCGTCCTCCCTGATCCCCTTGGCGAGGGCGGCCGCCATCATTTTATCATCTTCCACAACCATCACATGCATGTGCATCACCTCAGCAAATCCACCACCGAGTACACCATGAAATCCCCACCGCAACAAGGGGCAAAATGGGTGGTTGGGGTTGCGTTCGGGCGCATCTCTGTATGGTGGCTCGCGGTGTGGGGCGGATGTCCCCATCCGCCTTTTTGCCAGTTGGATCCGCAGACAGGCGGATGGGGACATCCGCCCCACACCCACTCTTCGCTTTGTAACCAAACGTTCAGCCCACATAGCGCCAATACTCGGATCGGAGATGAGCCCTTTGCTTTCTTAAGAAATCTTCATGATTCCTGAATGGCTACGGCCGGAGGTTTCGTGTCATCCTCTTGACAGATCAAATGGTGAGGAAAGGGAAAACCAGTATGAACGAAAGTCGGGCAATGGCAATGTGGGAATCGGTCAAGGTCCTGGGACGGGCCTTCGGCGAACAACAGGCAATTGTGCGCGAGGTGCACCGGCTGGCCGCCGAGGTCGTGCAGTCGCCCCCTGACACCCCCGCCGCCTTCAGGGTGGAACTCCCCGCCACGCCGGGTCCGCTGCTGACCCTGCGACGCAACCTGTTTTCCACCCTTTTCCAATCCACGTATCATGTGCTGGACGTCGCCCCCGAACGACGCCAGCTCTATGGCTCGATCAACTACCTGTTCCGGATCTGGGTCACCAGTGCCGATAATCTTTTGGATAATGAGGACAAGGTAACGCTGCCCATTCAAATGCCGGGCCAGTCCCGCGTCATGCGGCAGGTCGTTGCGATCATGGCCGCCGACCGCATCCTCCAGCGACTCCTTAACTCCGCCCTGCAAGCCGGGCAGATTACCCGGGAAGAGGCGGCGCTCCTTTCCGAAAGCTCCCTGCAGGTGCTGCTTCCCAGCGCCGCGCAGGAGGCCACCGAGGAAGGCGGGATCACCGACCGGCCCCGTCCGGAGTATGTGCTCAACACGATCCACCGCCTGAAAACGGGCATGCTGTTCCAGTTGCCGTTTCTCGGGCCTGAACGCATCGAGCGCGGCGTGGACCGGCGGAAAATGATGGCCCTGAAAGAGGCGCTCATGGCCTTTGGACTCGGGTGCCAGATCCTGGACGACATCCGCGACATGGCCCGGGACCACCGGGAACGCCGCCACAACTACATTCTCTCCAGCCTCAAATGGACGTCCGATCCTTACGAACAGGTTCTCGACCGCCGGCAACCGGGAGTCGAGGAACGCCTCCATGGCGAGGTGCCCCATGTGGTACTCCCGGCCGCCCGGCTGGCGATGACCTATCTGTGCAACGGATTGAAGGCCATGAGCCGGGAAGGGCTCCATATCCGGAATACCGCCATCGACACCATGGCGAGCGTGCTCTTTGACTCATTGGACCTGAAGGACTTGAAATATGCACTCTGACACCCTCACTCAAACCATGCTGACAGCGCGCGGCATCAGCTGCCTGCCCAAACCGCCGGGAGATCCGGCGCGTCAAACCTCCGGCCGTACTCTGGATCATGTGGCCAGCGTATACGATCTGCTTGAACCCCTGATGATGTTCGGCCTCGATGCGGTCATCCGGCGCGAAGTGATCACCTTGCTCGCGCTGAAGGGGAGCGAGAAGGTCCTGGATGTCGGCTGCGGCACCGGAACCCTCACCCGCCAGATCGCCCGCTCCCTTTCCGACCCGGAACGCTCCTGCGTGGTCGGCGTCGACGCCGCGACGGCGATGATCGAGGTCGCACGCCGCAAGGCGGAGAAGATGCCCAATGTCGCTTTCGAGTCCACGCTGGCGGAGCAGCTTCCCTTTGCGGACAGCTCTTTTGACTGCGCCGTTTCGACCATGTTTTTCCATCACATCAACGCCGACCTCAAGTGCCGGGCCTTGAATGAGATCTGGCGGACCCTGGTGCCGGGCGGGAAAACCATCATCGTGGATATCACCCCCCCGACAAACTGGTTCGGGTCGATTTGCGTCTGGGCCGGATACTTCCTGTTCCAACAGGCGGAGATCCGGGAAAATATCGAGGGCAAGCTGGAGACGGCGTTTACCCGTTCGAAATTCCGGCAGTGGCACACCGTTGCCCATCACGCTGGGTATGTGTCTGTTTATGTATTGGAAAAATAATAAAAAAACAAGAAAAGGAAAATAATGATGAAAAAAAGTGCAATGATTCTCATGGTTCTGGTGGCAACACTGGGGATATCCAACGCCCGCGCGGATAACGAAGGCGACACCATGGCCAAGGCGGTCAGTAACTACGTCGCCGGTGTCATGAAAGGCCTGCAAGGAGTTGCAGACCAACAGCCCACGGTGGACACCTTCCGGGCGCAGATGAAGCCGTTCATGGAAGCCACCCCGGGGGTATTCGGGGCCTCCCTGATCGACACGAATTTCGTCATCCGGCAGGTGTACTACCGGCGTGATTTCCTCGCGGTGGGGTTTGACCTGAAACGCGTCAGCGAACTGGATTATTTCTGGAAGCTGATGCAGCAGAAGCCGGAGCCCCAACTCAGCGAGCCGGGTCATGGCAGCCTCATTCAGCCGCGCCTGGTGGCCATGCGTTACCCGATCCTGGTCAATGGTGAATTCAAAGGCATTGTATCAGTCCTGATTCATACCGATGCGTTTCTGGAGGCCGTGGGATTGGACGCCTGCAGTGCCTTCAAAATCACCTGTCTGGGGAAACTGGCGGAGCAGAAAGGCTCGCTGACCACGCCTCATCATGAGACCAAACTGGCGTTACCCTCCACCGAGTGGCAGATCGAATTTCAAAAATAGGAGACGACCGATGCACGTTTTTATTGCAGGCGCAGGGGGCCCTCTTGGTAAACAGCTGATTAATGCCTTCCTGGACAAGGACGCACAGGTTACCGCCATGGGGTTCAGTAAGCAGGAGTTCGCCGGGTTATATCATCCCCGGCTCACCACCATGGCTTGTGACGTCACCAAGCCCGAGCAACTCGTGGGGATATGCAAGGGGGCCGACATGGTGCTGTCCTGCATTGGCATCACCCGGATGCGGAGTCAGCTAACCCACATGGATGTGGACTATCAGGGAAATCTCAACCTCCTCAACGCGGCCAAAGCCCAAGGCGTACGGAAGTTCGCCTTCATCACACCGATCGGCGCCGAGCATGGTGAAGCACACGGGGTCCCGCTGCTACAGGCCAAATACCTCTTCAAGAAAGAGCTGAGGAAATCAGGCCTGGATTGGGTCATCTTCCGGGCGGGCGGTTTTTTTGCCGACCTCATGGAGATGGGCCGGATGGCGGAAAAAGGCACGATGGTTGTCGTCGGGCCCGGCACCAATGTCTTTACGCCCGTTGATGTAAAGGACGTGGCCCGGGTGATGGCGGAGGACAGCCTGACCCGGAGCAATACGGAGGTCGAGATAGGCGGACCGCAAGATATGAGCTGGAACGAGATCTGCCTGGCCTGTTTTGCCCATTACGGAAAGAAACCGCGGATTATCCATGTGCCGGCCAGATTATGTGCGGCCATCCTCCCTATCCTGAAGCTCTTCTCCCCCACGAATTATGCCATGGGCAAACTCGTGCTGTTCATGTCCACGCATGATTTAAAAACCGAGAAACGAGGAAAACTGAGTTTTGCGGACTATTTGAAGAATTGCTCAACACCGGTTACAGCTTCTTCTCCGAGGTGATTAGCCGTACCGCACGGTCGAAGAAAAAATAATCCCATGACCAGTTGATGAGAACAAGCAGGCGGTTCCGGAAGCCGATCAGGAAGGCGATGTGCACCACCAGCCAGATCAGCCAGGCCGGAAACCCAGTGAGTTGCATGGGGCCCAGCCGCACGACTGCGGCGTTGCGGCCGATCGTGGCCATGGAACCGGGATCGCGGTACCGGAACGGTTCGAGCGGCTCGTCCGCCAGCAGCCGCCAGATGTTGGTGGCCGCCGCTTCCGCCTGCTGGATCGCGACGGGACCGATCATGGGATAGACCGCTTGTCCGTCCCCCTCGGGTTGGGCGCAATCGCCAATTGCAAAGACCTCCGGATGCCCCGGGAGTTGCAGCGTGGGCTGAACCCGGATACGCTTAAGCCGGTCTAACTCCACCCCCAGTCCGCTCGTCAGCCGTTCAGCCCGCACCCCGGCAGCCCACACCAGCGTCTGGGCCGGGATCCGCTCCCCGCTCTTCAACAACACATGGGTGCCATCGTATTCACACACCCCCGCGCCGAAACGGACCTCGACGTATTTCCGCCATAGCGTCTCTTCGGCGGTGGCCCGCAGCCGGTCCGGGAAGCCGGCCAGCAGGCGGTCCCCGTTTTCAAGCAGCACAATGCGGACGTCCTTGATGTTAAGCTGGTGGTAGTCGCGGATGAGGACCAGGCGGAACAGTTCGGACAGGGCCCCCGCGCATTCAACGCCCGTCGGCCCGCCGCCAACCACCACAAAGGTCAGCAATGCCCGGCGCTTCAGAGGGTCCGACTCCTGGACCGCCCGCTCGAAACGGCCCAGCACATGGTTGCGGATATTCTCGGCATCGTCCAGATCCTTCAAGCCGAAGGCATGTTCCGTAATGGAGGTCATCCCGAAGAAGTTGGTTTCCCCGCCCACCGCCAGCACCAGGTAGTCGTAAGCCAGGGAGCCCGAATCCGTGACCACGGTCTTACCGGCCAAATCCACATGCGTGACCTCAGCCAGTCGGATATCGACATTCCGTTGCGTCTTCAGGATCGACCGGAGGGAGTGGGCAATATCGGTGGGGCCCAAGCCGGCGGTGGCCACCTGGTAGAGCAATGGTTGGAACAGATGATAATTCCGGCGGTTCAGCAATGTAATCCGGACCGGCGCATCAGCCAGGTGTCGCACCACACGCAATCCGCCAAATCCACCCCCCACCACGACGACATGTTTCATTTATCCATCCTTGCTTCGGGTGCATCAATCGCGACCACCTTATACCCACCGCGCCGGCGGTCGCAAATATAAATCGTCCCGAACACCAGCACGATCACCACGGACAGAGGGGCCAGCCGGCGGAACGCCATGCGGCCGCCATAATTGTCGGCGGGATCCAGTACGGCTTTCACCTGGGCGACCACGGCGCCGGCCTCGGGGGAATCAGGCGCCGAGGCGGCGGCCGAGACCGCGTGGCGCAGCGTGTTGGCGGTTCCAGCAGGCAAGGGACGCCCGGAGCCGGACTGCGCCAGGGTCGCGGAGGCATCCGTGACCGCGGCCTGGATCTCACTCTTGAACGGATCCCGGGCGGCGGAGGCCAGCGGCGTATACACCTCCACCACCTGCTGGAGCACAGCGACCGCACCGGGCGCGTCCAGTCGCGCAGGCAGGTTTTGGTCGGCGATGCGGCCCAGCCAGGGGGACGCGAGCATGCCTGAGGCGAGCATACCCATGCCGCCCATGAGCGAGAGGGCCAGCGCGCCCCCCTTGGGCACACGTTCCGCGACGACTCCGAGCATGGTCGGCCAGAAATAGCAGACCCCCAACGCAAACACGGTGGCCGAGGCCAGGGCCAGGGTCATGGTTTCGGCGTAACTCAGCCAGAACAACCCCAAGCCCGACAACACGGCCGACCCCACCAACATCCCGGTGGGCGACAGGCGGTGTACGATCGGTCCGGCAAAGAAACGCAGCACGGCCATCAGCCCGGAGATCCATACCAGCACGAGGATCCCGTGCATGCCGCCCGCCTGCAGAATGGCAGGGATCCAGCGGTTCGGTCCCAGTTCCAGCGAGGCGGTGATGCCCATGCAAAGGAAAAACACCAGGAACAGTGGACGGCCCAGCGTGGCCCGGACCATGCCGCTGAACGAAACACCGGAGCGGACGCGCTCGGTGACCGGGAAGGATTGCCCCAGGAAGAGAAGGCCATAGCTGAGGGTCGGGATGAGAATGAGCCCCAGACGCAGCTTATAGGAGCCAAGTCCGAATTGACTGAACGCGAAACACAACAGGCCACCGATCACGATGCCGCCGGGAAACCAGACGTGGAAGCGGTTCAGCATCTGGGTCTTGCGGTCCGGATAGAGCGTGGCCACGAGGGGATTACACGCGGCCTCAACCGTCCCATTCCCGAGCGAGAGGATGAGGGCACCGGCAAAAAGGGCCCAGAACCCGGTGGCGGCCATCATCAATAGCGGGCCGACCAGATGACAAATCCAGGCGAACCGTAACAGCGACCGCATGCCGAGCGCATCACACAACGGTCCCAGCACGATGATCGAGAGGGTAAAGCCCCATAAGGCGGCCCCCCCGATCTGCCCTACCTGCGCATTGGTCAGGACAAACGTCGTCTTCAGCGTCCCCATGATATCGCCAATCACCGCGAAGGCCACGGAGGTGGAGATGAGCGCGATGCAACTGCAAAAGAAAAGGCGTTTGGCATGGACTTCTCCCTGACCTGCTGGCGTGGTTGCGATTCCCGACATAATGAGCTCCCTTTCTGGCGATTGTTTCTAGCCGTCGTATTCAAACCAAAATATTGGGCAATATTCTGATCATTCAGTTCAATTTGTCAAAAAGTCTCTTTCGCTCACAACCCTGAATAAAAGCCTTCACCGGGCGCGCGAACCATGCCTTGACTTTATCAGGAGGGTTTTCTAGTTTTACCGAGCCTTTCGCAACCCTATGGAGGGGTGGCAGAGCCCGGTTGAATGCGCATGACTCGAAATCATGTTTACCTTCACTGGTAACGGGGGTTCGAATCCCTCCCCCTCCGCCATTTCAATAAATGCCCTGAAAACATTGCCTATTAAGCAGCAATGTGCTGGCAAAATATCGTTATGGATAACGGTCAAGGCTAACGGCTCCCCTTAAATCACAGACGTTTACCGATGTCACAATGCCCTACACGCCCCGCGATATACAAGAGGCGCATCTTTGTGTGTCTGGACATTCAGTCGGGCTCTACAGAGGTAAGTAGATGGTTATTTTTCGATCTGCCGAGCAAGAGTTGCGAGCCTGCTCCTCGACAATCACCCCTCACTTTGCCGCTACAGGATAGCCAGGGTTCGAACAATCTGGCTAGGAATGAGTGTATCCCTAGCGGGTAACCCATATTCTCGGAACTCGCCGTGATCACCCAAGGCCGATCGCAGGAGTTATACATAGACACGCCGGAGGGCCTCAACCAGCCCGAAGGCGGGGCTGTGGGTAAGGTTGTAGATGTGTGGTCTGCTCAATCCTGTGATCGGGCAATGGCCGACCGAGGGGATGCCAATCCACTGAGGACCGAGTGGCGGTATGATTGATTTCCGGGTGACCGGAGCGGAAGCACGTCCGCCGCTGTAAGAAACATCACAAGCTGTTTTTGTCTTCATGCCCCCACGATGACATAGGGGCGTGGGGACTGTGGCCCCCACAGTCCCTACTTTTTATGACGAGCAATATCGTGCCGTTCGAGAGTCTTAGCGGAACATTTGTGTTTATCAGCAATACGCTTGCGGGCACTCGAAATGCTCACAGTCCCTACAGGAGGACAATGCTTCCGCCGATACTCATCCAGATCTCTTAACGCAGCGTCAATGAGAGGCTGGAACTGGCGTGCCCGAATTGCTCCACTCTCTTTTGCGGCGTTCAGCACTTTTTGCCCTCGGGCACTATCTGCGGCAAGTATCGCTTTTTTCCGCCGAATCACAGCAAGGGCTTTCTGCTCTTCACTCCTCCGCCTTTTCACCCATTTATCAACCCTAATTTGATCATCATCAGAGATGATAGTCGTATCGGTCTCTATGTCTTTCCAATATTCTTGAAGATACCGCCTAGCTTCATTCACTTGAGCCGAACAATGATCAGGCATGACATGGTTATACGCCCGTTCCTTAAAGGCATCACTTCCCTTTACAGATGTTTTGTAATCGTCCTTTCCCTTAATCATATTCGTGAAAATAATAGCAGCCCTTTTCGCCCCATTCGTCACCCAGATGTGCTGGGCCAACAACTCTCCAATCTTTTGCGACCGCTCTTCTTGGGGAAATTCATAAGCTTTATTCAAAACCTTTTTCTGAAAGTCTGGATCAACCGAACCTACGACACGGTACAACTCATCCAAGACGTCCTTTCTTTGGCTTTTCTTCATAAGGCATCAATCTGCAATTTGATTGCTAGAGATCATCGTCTTTCCTTAAACAATTACTTTGTGAGGTCTGGGAGCTTGTCAACAGCGGCTCGTAGCGAAGAGCGGTCAATCTTCGTGTAATTTCTTGCGATCGCAGCCGACTCATGCCCCAACAAAGTCATAGCCACAACGTCCGTTACGCCATTATTCCGCAAGGCGCTTGCCGCGGAATGGCGTAGACAGTGAAACGAGAGTTCATTCAGGACACGCCTGGAATCACGCCCACCTTTCGCCTTCTCGTGAGAGCGTTTCGGCACAAGCCCAGCACTGACCATAATGTTGTAAAACCGATTACTCAGAGTGCCTGAACGGTTACCTTCATATGAAGATGGGAATAAGGGAGCATGAGGATCATCACTGGACGGTAGCGCCATAAGATATTGCACGAGGACCCCAGCCAGAGGAACGTGCATTGGGCGTTTTGTTTTCTGGGCGGTAAAGTGAAGTTCCTTATTGGCGAAATCCACATTAGCCCAAGTCAATGAGGCGATATCCGACAGACGAGCACCGACATAATAACCAAAGAGAATCATTCCCCTCCATTCATTATCGGAAACCCCAAGAATAAGTTTTAATTCCTCGCCCGTGAAAGGTCGGCGCTTGCCTTGCAACCCCTTCACAGGAGATATTTTCGAGAATATGTCGTCATCAATCAACCCATCTTTCCGGGCCTGGCGCCATACGCCGCCAAGTATCTTTAACGTTTTGTTGACGCTTGCAGCCGCCATGCGTCGGGCCAAAGTATCACGCAACGCTGAAACGTCCCTCAATGTGATCGTTTCGATAGATCGATTCGCCTTGGCCCCCAAATGGTCAAGGAGTGTATTCCGAGCTGTTCGATACTGCACAAGGGAGGATTCCTCAACTTCCAGCTCTTTCTTTGAAAGCCAGCTTTCGAGGTATTCCCTTACCGTACTCGTTGGGAGCATTTCCTTGTTAGATCTGGCGAATATGTCAGCCAAAACTTTGCGAGCCCGTTCTTGTGTCAGCCGGCCCTCCCGGCCGGTCTTTGATGCCTCAGCCCATTCGAGACAACGGCGCATGGCTTCTTTCTTATCATTAGTACCGGTGGACTTTAATGATCTAAGTCCGTCACCATTGTAAAAAGCGGCGTACCAATATGGGCGACCATCTCTCTTGTGTATGCTGGGCATCAGTTACTTCTCCAATCTATGGATAACGTAATGGATAACGTTCACTGATGTCAACGACGTAGGCAATGTATTATTTGCTAATAAATAACGATAAGTATAAGGGATACTGGTAACGGGGGTTCGAATCCCTCCCCCTCCGCCATTCTCACCAAACCCTTGCAAATAAAGGGTTTTATCTACATAGACGCTTTTGAAAAACAAAAAGTCATAACAGTTTTTCATAACAAATGTATCCTTGTCACCTATGTTTGCCGGTGTAAAAGAAGGATTCAAACGGGCGTATCTGAAGCCGGAAAAGTTACAACTCATGACAGTGAAACCGGAATGCGATTGAAATAATCGCGCCCTGCCGAACAGCAATTGAATTCCACGCACGGACGTGTCATAGGTCAAAAAAAAACTATCTCAAATATGATGGCCGCCGCCAGCCACCCGACAGTGATCAATTATGGATGTAATTGGATCCCAAAACAGCCAGAAATAGGTGCTTTCCCGCAATAAACCATGCGAATTAATGGGGTTTTTGTACTTGAATGCTGTAAAAACCAGAAAACGCATTTTCACCGTAAGTACCTGAATTTCAATGGATTACACTATATTTCGCCGAGTTTCGTTCAGGGAATAACAGGCGCGGCGGGGGCCCCATGGTCAGTAGGCTGGGAACAGTTGGCTGATTGCAGAGATGAGGGGCCCTGGGGAGAGACACCAATTTCAAGACCACAGTTTTTATACCCATTTACTGTGGTTGTTGACTTAAGAGAATTTCATGACCGAGTTTGAAATAGATCACAGATATTCCAAGCGATGCTAAGCCAGCGATGAAAGGAGTCGACAAGTTTGGTGTGTCAGGCAAAACCAAGGTCTTGTCACATTTGTGTTGCCCCATGGTGTGAACAATCAATTGACCTATTCCTGTGTAAAGGTTTTGCAGCGACACATCTGTTTTTACCTCCCAGACATGAATAAGTTGCGAAGACTTGACTAGGGCTAGATCAATCTTCTTTGTATTCACAAGTCTTTGGCCCGGCAACTGGGCTTTGGATTCCAAATAGCGTTTCAAGGCAGACACGACTCGTCCATGGTTGCAGTCTGCTGTAACTGATGCACGAGCAGGAATACTCTTCTTGCCTGAAAATTCATCGTGAAAATCGAATCCGGGCGCCTCGATTTTTGTTGTTCTATGTCCTTTACCCGCCGAAATGACAGATGCCTTAAATTCAGAAACCGCCTTAACGAAATTTACCACGTTTTCCGCCATATGCGGGTCTCGAAGCGATGTAATCAAATAGGCATCGGTTGTCCGCCCGTCCTTTTCATCGATGGTAGCGATACCACCATTATACCAAGCCGTGAAAGCGTTCTTCCCGATGCCAGGCCTTCCCCCACCAACCTTCCCACGGTGGATAAGAAACACTTCTTGAGTGTCAGGCGCTTCCGCGAAAAGAGCTGAAATTGTGCGATTAACGCCTTCGACGGGAATATTGATTTCGACTGTAATATTATTTGAACGATTGAAATCAGGATTCAGGCCATAGGCGTCCCAAAACCGATTGCTGTTCTGACTCAGTTGAGAGATGAACCACAATTCGTCATTGTAATGGGCCGGCATTTGGCCAGTTTCACCCTTGTATCCAATTGTCAGGGGTGCACTATGGCCAAGGGCGCGTCGGATGGCTTCGATAAAATCACGATGTATCTCTGCCACTCGTCTTTTGTCAGTTATGGCTCGTAACATGCTTGTACCTCCGTGATTAATTCATTTTTAGACTATCCCATTAACAATTGATGTAAAGATGATTCGCCCACCTGCTGCCGTAGGCGGCTTCGAGTGAAGCGAGTGCATTGAATTTTGTTGGACGGCGCAAACTTGGGGTGCCGATGACAACCGGGATGATGGAATCACCACGCTGGCCAGAATCTGCCGGCCGCCGGACAACACGCGCGTCTCCAAGGGGGTTCAGGGGCACTCCCCTGCCTGAGTTTTGCAGGCGCTCTTCCGCGCGAGGCCGGCGCGCCGCAAAACCAATGCGCCCACCCCCACCGGGGGTGATAAGGCGCAAGGGGGCTAAGGCATAGCCGCTTTGCTGGGTGAGCGTGCGAACACCTTGGAGGGCTGGAATGGTGGTGAGCGCGCGAACCACATGCAGGCCCGACTGAGCGTCCGGCCCCTGGGGGCCGAGACCGCAAGGGGGATGAGCGGCGGAGTGGCCCTGGCTGCGTCCAGCCTATGTGCTGCTGTCTATCCCTTTTTAATTCGAATCTCGCCGCGCGCTTCCAGAACTTTCCGCGTCCGGTCGATCTCGGCGACAAGCATCTTTTCGGCAGGGAGTGCGACCTTGTATTCGGCTGCGAGAACCTTGTTGGGTAGATTTTCGAGGGCGTAATGGGCGAGAGAGGAATCTTTTTGGGCGCAAAGGATCAATCCGACGGGTGGATTCTCGTCGGGCCGCGCCCAGTGCTCACGGGCGTAATTGAGATAGAGGTGCATCTGGCCCGCGTCAGCATGAGTAAACTTGCCAAGTTTGAGATCGATGATCACCAAGCAGCGGAGCCTGCGGTGGAAGAAAAGGAGATCCACACGATACCATTCGGCGCCGATACGCAGGCGTCGCTGGCGGCCGACGAAGGCGAAATCGCCGCCCAGTTCGAGCAGGAAGGACTCCAGGTGTTGAATCAGGGCCTCCTCAAGCTGGGACTCGGAATATTCATCCTTCAGCCCCAGGAATTCGAGTATGAGCGGATCCTTGATTTCTTCCTCCGGAGTGACCCGGTCCTCGGGCTTGGCCCGGCCACCCTTCTTGAGCATGGCGGCCTTGTCGCGCGAGAGGGCAGTGCGTTCATAGAAGAGCGTCGAGATCTGGCGGTCCAGCTGCCGAACCGACCACCCGCCACGCAGGGCTTCGGTCTCATAGAACAAGCGCGCCTGGGGATTGTCCACGGAAAGCAAGCGGACGTAGTGCGACCAGGGGAGAGGGAAGCGGGCCGTGAGGGTCGCCACGTCGGATTTTGCAGACAGTGTCTGCGAAATTACCTTGGGTGCAGAAAAGCCAGACACTGTCTGACCTTTTCGGGTGGATGGCAATTGGCCAGACGGCGTCTGGTTTTTCTCGCCCAACGGAAAGGTCACGTAGAATTGGCGGAACTGCTTGAGGTTAGTGAGACTAAACCCACGTCCGAACCGCGCTGTCAAATCGGCGGTACGAGTCCAGCATAGGCTGGCGGCGTTGTTGTGAGCGCCGATTTTCCTGATCCTGATTTGTTGTTGGATTTCGGTCTTGGCATAATGCCTGCTAATGTGGCTTCTTTTTCTGACGGAATCAACCCCTAAGCATGCAACATTTCAGTTCACAGTACCCGTCAGTGAGAATCGCCGACAACGGGGTTGAGATATATCAAAGTCTGGAACTCACCTTTTTCTCTCCGGAAATGGCCCGGCAACCGGGAAAGCCGGGACGAATTTCGGCAGGCCTTGTCAGCGCCCATGGCGGTGAATACGCCCTCATGACCATAGAACCGCGTCCCGATCTCCCTGTCCCACGTGGCGCGGTCGGGCAGGTTCACCCGGACCCAGGCATGTAATGACTTTCCACCGCTGTCCAGCAAGACGGCAACATCCAAAAGGCCCTTGCTGATGACCGAGTACCAGAATGCGAACTGCTCTGGCTTGGGCAGGTTGTCAAACTCCACCACCGCATACTGTCGGCACCCAATCATCCCTATATTCTGTCTTAGATGTTTCCATCCATCAGCCCTTTACGTTCCTGACTCAGCTCTTCTTATGCAGAGGCCCTTTGCTCCACGGTCGTTACCCGCTTCTTCACTACTCCGGCCTCGTCCGACTCCCGCCGATGTTGTGCGGCGGGTCTCCCAAGTTCCTGTGCAGAACTATCCGAGCGCGCTATCTCCCTTGACCCCGTCGTGTGCCCCCATCGCGTTCCCGTTCTTTGTTGGGCGGCTACTGGCTTCAGAATCTCCGACATCTTGACCACACGAAATTGGTGTATCGAGGCTTGGACGAGAGTTCACTTGCGTTATGGCTCACTCGTTCGCAGACACGGAGCTCCGCGCGATCAGTCACCTTCCCGCGCGTCCATGCTACTACTCATCTACGGTCATTTCATGAGACAAACACCTTTCAGTTTGTAAGTTCTGCCAAGCTTTCTTGGCGCACCGGAGACACGGAGGCTCAGAGAGAGAAGTAAAGGGAGAATGTTGCGGGTATTTAAGCTGCGGAGTACCGCATCTGAAATTCCCGCAACCCTTTCTGGAGTAATTCGTTGAGTAAGATAAGATTCTTAAACACACAACGCATCTCCTCCCGCTCTGGTCTTCCTCCAAGAAGGGTGGCGTTTATTTTGGCCACGGTATTTCCGTGGACGAGATAAACGCCACATTGTATTTTCTCTCTCTGATGAGTCTCCGTGTCTCCGTGGTAAATCTTTTTCTTCGCCTTCATTTGAAGTCCTTGAAAACCCCTACGGAAGTGACATGCGCCCCTGCTAAAGTTTCCCGCGACCCAGGCCTTTACAGCTCATGGCCATTTATGTTCAAATCGGACGGGTAATCCATAATGACAGGAGATGTGCAGATGAAACGAAAGATCAGGATGGGAATGGTTGGCGGCGGTCCCGGCGCGTTCATCGGCGGCGTTCACCGGATGACGGCGCGTCTTGACGGCAACATCGAACTCGTATGCGGAGCGTTCAGCTCGGATCCGGCAAAAAGCAAATCCATGGCCGAGGAACTGTTCCTTCCCGCCGCCCGCTGCTACGACTCCTATGACCTCCTGTTTGAAGCCGAGTCGCGCCTCCCGCCCGGCGACCGCATGGACTTCGTGTCTATCGTGACTCCCAACGTCCGGCATTTTGATATCGCGATGAAGGCGCTTGATCACGGGTTCCATGTGGTCTGCGACAAGCCCATGACGTTTGATTTCAGCCAGGCTCAACGTCTTCATAAAAAAGTGAAGGAGAGCGGACTGCTCTTTTGTGTGACGTATAACTACACCGCCTATCCGATGGTCAAGCAGGCCCGGGCGATGGTCGCCAGCGGGGTTCTGGGTGAGCTCCGCAAGATCATCGTGGAATACTCCCTCGGCTGGCTTGCCGCCCCGAATGCCGGAAAACAGGCCATCTGGCGGGTCGACCCCCTGCAGGCCGGATCGACCGCTTGCATGGGCGATATCGGCACTCATTCTGAAAACCTGATCCGGTATGTCACCGGACTTGAAATCGAGGCGCTCTGCTCCGATCTCAGCACGTTTGTCGAAGGCCGGACACTGGATGATGACGGCTCCGTGATGCTCCGTTTCAAGGGCGGGGCGAAGGGCCTCATCCATGCCAGCGAAGTGTACACAGGGGAAGAGAACCGGCTTTCACTGAAAATCTGCGGTTCCAAAGGCTCCCTCGTATGGAACCAGGAAACCCCGGAAGAACTGACGGTCAAAACCAACGATGCCCCGATGCAGGTCCTGCGCCGCGGTTGGGCTGGAACTATCCCGGAAATCGGAAAATTCACCCGAATACCGGCGGGCCACCCGGAAGGCTTCCTGGAAGCCTTCGCCAATATCTACAACGAGTTTGCCAAGGCCGTTGATGCCCGACTGAGAAATGAGACCTATCAGGCGGACTTCCCGACCGTCGAGGATGGGTTGGATGGCATGCTGTTCCTCAAGCGTGTCATCGAGTCTAACCAGAGCGCCTCGAAATGGACGCCCTTCGCGCTGTAAAGGCGCCACTACCGTCCCGCTCATATCATACTGGTGTCAAGGGCTGTCCTTGGTTATGACACCATTGCAGGATCCCCTCCATGGTGGTCAGCGCGTAAAGGCCGCCCGTCTGCTCCTCCAGTCCATCATCCGCCGCCAGCGCCCCGCCCCCGATACTATACACCGTCCACGAGTCGTAAGGCTGCCCCGCCTGGATCAGTTCCAAACGCAAGGCATTGGGATGGCGGGGAAGAAAAACGTCCGGCTGCCAGACGATCCCTTCCAACCGGCGACCAAGCACCTCGTGAATCGCGGCATCGGTCAGATGCCCCCGCCCGGTAGCCGCCAAAGCGCCGAACAGGGTCACGCGAACCGGGGTGTCGCCCGGATGCCTGGAGAGGAATAGCCGGGCCGCCCGCACCGGCCCCATGGTGTGACTGCTGGACGGGCCCTGTCCGATCCGGTAGAGGCCAAGAAGGGAGGGCATCATAAACGGCTCCTCCTGCCCGCATTCAGCTGCCGGATCACTGCCCCGCACAGGGTTTGGCGGACCTCCGCGCGGGAGCAGTCGAGTCCGATCGACCGTTTGAGCGTGCGGCGATTTGACACCATGAAATACGACACGGCCAGCAGATTGAAAATAAACCCCTCGAAGGGTACATCGGCCAGGAAATGACCGGACTTCTGCCCCTGCTCATACAGGCTCCTGAGATGTTTCAAGACGGGATCCTTGATTCCGGACAAGCAGTAGAGATGGCGTGCAAGTTATTTGCTGATTATTTCACGTTCCGTGCGGCCATGGAGGAGACTTGCGCGGCGGCATCGCCCGTTTTGACACTGGCCTTTTTGCTGAGCGCCGCCACCTGCTTACGGACCTGTTGCGCCACCACCGCATCCGTGTTTTTGACTTTTTTGACTTGCAGCCACTCGGGAATATAGGCCTTCTCGGCCCGGAACAGTTCATCGGCCATTTGGCGCACTTCCTGGGGCGAGCAGACGGCCGCCGACAGCGGGTCCACCATCATCGCCTGAATGACGGATTCCCGGTTGTGATTCAAAATTCCATCCACCGCCAACTCGAACACCGCCATGTTGCTGCGGCAGAGCGCCGCCACCTGCTCCGGCAAGGGGCCGAAATAGGTCGGCATATAGCCGCGTCGATCCACGAGGACCGCCACCTCCACCACGCCGGTCTGCGGCAGGTTGGGAATCAGGCCGGTATTGGGAACGGAGGCATAAATGATTTTGGGCCGGTTGAAGGCATGGGCCTCAATGATATCCGACGCATATTCGTGCCCGCGCGTCAGGTTGATGTCCTGGGTCCCATTCGCCATGGCCACACGCTTCTTGTCCGTCTCCTGCCGCCAGCGCGGCCAGTTGTCCGCATAGAAACTGGACCCGCCCAGATAGTCCTTGCGGCAGAATTTCTTGATCAGGTCTTTCCGCTTGCGGAAATACGGCACATATTCCGAGAAATGACCGCTGGACTCCGTCACATAGAGACCGAACTCCTTCATCATTTCCAGGCGGACGGGATCCTTCTCATAGACGCTCGTTTTCTTCATCGCCTCGCGCACCACCGGATACAGGTCATGACCGCGCCAGGAAAACTCGGTAAACCAGGCCATGTGGTTGATGCCGCCGCATTTCCAGGTGGTTTCCTCGTACGGCACACCGGCATAGCTGGCGAAATTGCGGGACGAGCCCTGCACGGAATGACAGAGGCCCACCAGCGGCTGATCGGTTACCCGCGTACTGCCCAACGTCATGATCGACATCGGGTTGGTGTAATTCATGATGATCGCATGGGGACAGTATTTCTTCGCATCGCGCAGAATCTCCACGAACACCGGCAGGGTCCGCAGCGCCTTCATCACGCCGCCCGGTCCGATGGTATCGCCGATGCATTGATCAATCCCGTACCTGAGGGGAATGTCGTTGTCGAACCGCACACAGGCGGTACCGGAGACCTCGATCGTGCTGATCAGGTAGTCCGTGCCCTTGAGGACTTCACGCCGGTCGGTCGACGCCTGAATGGTCCAGCCCGTCTTCCCCATCAACGCCAACACGCGCTGCATGAGCTTGAGGTTGACCTTCAGCCGGGCGGCATCAATATCCACCAGCCCGATGATCCCGCTCTCCATCCCTTCAATATTCAGAATATCCGTGAACAGGGGTTGCATGAACCCGCTCCCCGCACCCAACAACGTAATTTTTTTAAACATGAGTTTTCCTTCATCTATACAAATTGTGCTTGATTCACCTTGATGGATAAACAAATATCACCTTGTTTATGGCATTGTAAATATGCGTTTATTGATGTTTGTATACATTTTGTGATCTCATGATCCTCTGGAGCACCATTTTCAATACCCTGGGGCCATTTACACGGCTGCCGCGCCTGTTGTGCGTCTCGAGTGAAGTGCGCCGTGACAGCAGCTATCACCTGATCGGACGGCTCAGGGCGAAGGAGACGCACGCGATTTTCAAGTACACGCTCTCCGGGGCCGGCCGGTTTCGTGATGGGAAGGGCGTGCATGAGGTGCCTCCCGAGCACGGCTTCCTCTGCGAAGTCGGAGATCCCGACATTTCCTACTATTACCCCCCGGGCGCCCGGGAGCCCTGGATCTTTGTGTTTATCGTATTTGACGGGGAGTGCGCCATCCAGTGGGCCCGCGATCTGGTGAAGCAGGCGGGCCCCCTATTCCATCTCCCGCGCGAATCAGGCGTGGTTGAGCAGCTCTGCTCCTTTGGCAAGGAAGAGACGCAGCATCGCGTCATTCAAGCCGGCTGGGGGGCGGAGTTCGTCCTTTCCCTGCTGCTCGCCCTCACGCGCTCCCGGGAAGACGGTGCGATCCCGCCTGATGCCGATGGCGTGGTCCGGCGGGTGCAGGAATTTGTGGCCAACCACCTTGACCGGGATATCAATGGAAAAGAGATTGCCACCCGACTGCGGATTTCACGTGAACATCTCTCGCGAGTATTCCACAGTCAGACCGGCACCACCCTCCACACTTATATCCTGAGGCAGAAAATGGAGTATGCCAGCCACCTGCTCAAACATTCTGACTATAACATCAAGGAAGTCGCCAGCCACCTCGGCTATGAGTCCCCTGCCCATTTCGGACGCACCTTCCGCCGGATCAAGGCGATGACCCCGGGCGCCTTCAAGGCCGAAGGACAATTGCATTAGGAAAGCGGTTTTGACAGAGCAAAACCCTCCATTGAATAAAATCAGCGTTTTCCAGACGATTGTACGCGAGTAAAACCACAATGTTGTGACGAAAATATTAATATCTTGCCTTCCGGAAGGTTTACACCTACCATGTGTCCATAAATTTCGAACATTTGAAAGGTAATAACCATGACAGCAACGGCAGGTTCGACAAAAACAGGCAAAAAGACAGCCAATAAGTCACCCGGCAGCACTGACAGTGCCGCCAGCGCCTCACTTGACGGCGGGCAGGCGATCATCAAATGTCTCGAAAACAATGGCGTCGAGTACATCTGGGGCTATCCGGGCGGATCCGCCATCCCCATCTTTGACGCGCTCATCACCACCAAGACCAAAATCAAAATGGTCCTGGTCCGGCACGAACAGGGGGCCACCCATATGGCGGATGGCTATGCCCGCGCCACGGGCAAGCCGGGCGTGGTCCTGGTGACCAGCGGGCCGGGGGCCACGAATACGATTACCGGCATCATGACCGCGCACATGGACTCGGTCCCGATGATCGTGCTCACCGGCCAGACGATTTCGCCTATGATCGGAAAAGACGCCTTTCAGGAAGCCGACGTGTTCGGGCTCACCATGCCGGTGGTCAAACACTCCTACCTGGTGAAGTCCGCCAATGATATCCCGCGGATCATGAAGGAGGCGTTCCATATTGCCACCACCGGCCGGCCGGGCCCGGTGATCATTGATATCCCGAAGGATCTCAGCTCCGCCCCCTGCACGGCCCCCCTGGATGCCGAGATGGATCTGCCGGGGTACGGCATGCCGCCGGCCCTCGACCTGAAACAGGTGCAGGATATAGCCGCCGCGCTCAACCGGTCGACCCGCCCGCTGCTTCTCTGCGGTCACGGGGTGCTGATTTCTTCCGCTGTTCCGGCCTTGCGGGCCCTGGCGGAAAAACTGGGGGCCCCGGTGACAAGTACGCTCCTCGGCAAGGGCGGCTTCCCGGAGGATCACCCCCTGTCCCTCGGCATGCTGGGCATGCACGGCACCGCCTATGCCAACAAGGCCATGGAAGAGTGCGACCTGATCATGTCCATCGGCTCACGCTACGATGACCGCATCACCGGGAAGGCGTCACTGTTCTGCAAGAACGCGATCCGGATTCACATCGACATTGATTGGGCGGAAATCGACAAGATGATCAAGGTCCACCATTACTGCGTGGGAGATGCCCGCGCGGTACTGGAGGAGCTGATCAAGCACATTTCCTCACTCGACACCAAGGCCTGGCTGGCCCGTCTGGACGGATATAAAAAACACTACCCGCTGAAGTACCGGATGCAGGGGGGGCTGAAAATGCAGCAGGTGATGGACGAACTCAACAAGATGCTTCCCCCGGACGCCATTGTGAGCACCGATGTGGGCCAGCACCAGATGTGGGCCGCCCAATTCATCAAAACGGTCCAACCGGACACCTGGATCAGTTCGGGCGGGGCCGGCACCATGGGCTTCGGGTTCCCTGCCGCCATTGGCGCGCAGTTCGGCAAACCCAACTCGCAGGTCTGGGCGATTGTGGGCGATGGCGGGTTCCAGATGACCCTGTGCGAATTGGCCACCGCCTGCATCCATAAACTACCCGTGAAAATCCTGGTGTTCAACAATCACTATCTGGGCATGGTCCGGCAGTGGCAGGAGCTGTTTTATGAATCACGCGAAAGCGGGGTCAATCTGGAAGGCAATCCCGACTTTGCCAAGCTCGCGGAAGCCTACCCGGGCGCCAAGGGGCTGACCCTGAAGCGTCCGGCCGATATCCATAAGATCCTGAAACGGGCGATGGAGTATCGTGAGGGGCCCTGTGTGATCAATGTCGAGTGCGTGAAGAGCGAAAACGTGTATCCCATGGTCCCCGCCGGCCGCCCGGTGGAGGATATGATCCTGGAAGCACCGAAATCCAAACTTGAAAAGCCCACCGGCTCCACTTGAGACGCAACCACGTAACCGTTTAAATTGAGGTAACAGCATGACAACCAATCCGATTCTGAGCACAAGTAACACGGCCCCCACCTCCACCGCACCGGTGATCCACACGTTGAGTGTGTATGTCTCCAACAACCCCGGTGTGCTGGCACGCATTGCGCAATGTTTTTCCCGGCGGGGCTTCAACATCGAATCGCTGGTGGTGTCGCCGGCCATGGACGGGAAGTTCTCCCGCATGACGATCGGGGCCAGCGGGAATCCGGACGGCCTGGAGCAGATCATCAAGCAGGTCAGCAAACTGATTGACGTGCTCCGCTGTGTGGACCACACCGGCGATAATGCCGTCATCAAGGAGCTCGTCATGATCAAGGTGGCGGTGAACCCCGCCGAGCGGGCAGAGGTGCTTCAAATCGGCGAGCACTTCGGCTGCAAGAATCTAGACATGACGGAGACCTCCATGATCCTGATGTTTGCCGGGAAAACGGAAAAAATCGATACCGCCATCCGCATGCTCAAGAAATTCAAGATCATCGAACTGGTTCGCACCGGTAAAATCGTGATGAGCCGGGGAGAGGGAGTGTCGTAACTCTCCCCCTACTCTCTCCCAAACTTCCGCGCCAGTTCCTTGAATGACGTGTAGATCAGGGTCGGGCGGCCATGGGGGCAGGTATAGGGCATTTCGGCGGAGGCCAGTGCCACCACCAGTTCCTCCACTTCCCGCAGGCTCAGGTGATCCCGGGCCTTCACGGCAGCCTTACAGGCGGCCTGGGCAATGGCTTCCTCACGCCACCGGGTATGACTGCCCCGCTCGCCCAGCGTTTCCAGGTGCCGGGCCATATCAATCAACAGCTCCTGGATATTCAGGCCATCCATCCCCTGCGGCAGGGCATCCACCACGAACGTATCGCCCCCGAATTCCGAAACGCCCGCTCCCATTTTCTTGATCAACTCGAGATTCTTGCGCACATACATCGCATCCCGTGGCTGGAGTTCCACCGTCACCGGCGGAAGCAGGCCCTGGCTTTCGACCCGCCCCTGTTCCAATGACTGAAGGATCTCCTCAAACAAGACCCGCTCATGGGCGGCATGGGGATCCATCACCACATACCCATCCTCGGTCTCAAGCAGGACATAGAGTCCGCCAATCTGGCCGATCACGCGGCACCAGGTCCAGGGTCCCTTCGCTGAAGGGGGTGCCGCCGGGCCCGCTACCGCCCCTGCGGCCACTCCTTCACCGGGACGCAGTTCGGGAGGACGCGGCTCGGGGGGGGCCATCCGGGGATAGGAAAAGATGCGTGAGGGCGGCAGATCCTCAATGGTCAGGCTGGGCAATACCACCTGTTGTTCATGGGCCACCGGGGCCTCAAAGGCAGGGGTCTGTCCTGCGACAAAGGCCGAACCGGCCCCGGACAAGGCCGAGCGGATGGTCCCGATAATGGCATCGCGCACCTCGGAGGGGTTCCGGAAGCGGACCTCCTTCTTGGTCGGGTGCACATTCACATCCACCAGCTCGGGATCGAGGTGGAGATACAGAAAGACATACGGATGCCGCCCGTCGGCAATCAGGGAGTGAAAGGCCTCGTTGATGGCATAACTGACCACCGGGGCGGTGGCCGGACGGCCATTCACAAAGACGTACTGCTCGGTCCGGTCGCCCCGCGTCAACTCCGGCAGGCTCACAAATCCCGTCAACCTGATCTCGCCGGCCGTTTTTTCGATCGCGCATAATTTCGCCACGATCTCCTTGCCGAACAGTTCCCGGATCCGCTCCTCCGGCGTGGCGCCGGCGGCCAGCGCCAAAGAGCGCCGGCCATCCAGGGTCAAACTCATCCCCACCGCCGGCCAAGCCAGGGCCTGCAGCAGAAACATCTGCCGCACATGCACGGTTTCGGTCTGGGGCGAACGCAGGAATTTGCGGCGGACAGGAATATTAAAAAACAGATCGCGAACTTCGATGAGGGTCCCCGGCGGGCCGCCGGCCTCCTTCACATCCAGCAGTTTGCCTCCGGTCACAACCAATTCGGTTCCGGCCAGGTCATCATGCCGGCGGGTCTGGAGGCGGAAGCGGGCGACGGAGGAGATGGCGGCCAACGCCTCGCCACGGAAACCCAGCGTATGGATATGTTCGATATCCGCCGCGGTATAGATCTTGCTGGTGGCATGCCGTTCGATCGACAGCAGGGCATCATCGCGATTCATGCCGGAGCCGTTATCGGCGACGGAGACCAGGCGGGTTCCACCGGAAACGACCTCCACATCAATCTGCGAGGCCCCGGCATCAATGGCATTCTCGAGGATTTCCTTGAGGATCGAGGCGGGGCGTTCGACCACTTCGCCGGCCGCGATTTTATTCGCGACATCGGTCGGAAGCAATCGTATGTGCCCACCCTCGCTCATCGGGTTCAAATCACATCCACCACAACATCATCCGACTTGGCGGCAGGCGCCGTCTCTTTTTCTCCCTCGACATGCTTGAACGTCGGCAGATAGCGATAATAGACTTCCAGCATCAGGCAACAGAGCGCGGTGGTGTAGACCGGCCCACCCCAGTCGCCGCCCTCCCAATGGCCCAGCGGCCCTTCCACGATCTGGCCCTGAACGAGCGCCTTGGTGAAGCGCGGGTTCCAGGACTCCCAGTCCTTGCCGCCCTTCTGGAACTTGGCCTGGGTGGCATAGTACCAGGTATACACCTCCTGTTTGCCCCGCTCCGCCTTCTTCTCGTTATCCTTAGGCTCAACCTGCGGAGCCCATTCCACCGGCATCTCTTCCATCAACTTCAAAGCGGTCCGCACCTGTGGCACATTGGGTTTCCCCATTAACTGCAGGCACAAGGTGCCTGCCGCGGTCATACTGGGTTTGGAGCCTGCGCCTGGACCGCCTTTCTCGTTGGCATAGCCGAAGCCACCCTGCCGGGGATCATAGGCAGTCTCCTGAATAAACGTCATACCTAATTTGATAGCGTCTTCCAGTTTGGGGTGACTGCAACCGGCCATTCGAGCCGCCTTCAGCGCTTGAAACTGCCAGCCAGCGACGGATAAATCCCACCGTGTCCCTTTTTTATAGCCATAGTCATAGCCCCCTCCCGGTTGCTGCCCTTCGATGATAATATTGATGCCCTTGTCCATGGCCTCCTTGAGGGCCATGATCTTCGTTAAGCCGAAGCCCTCACTGATCGCGTAGGTGCAAATCGCATGCTCATAACTATTCCCGCTGAATAACCCGTTGGGCTGTTGCTTGGACACGACATACTTCATGGCTTTTTCAACCGTCTGACCGAACTCGGGGGAGGAGGGGGTTTCCCCATGGGCCAGAAAGGCCAGCAACGCAAGACCGGACATCGCCAGTGCAGACGTCTTATCGGCTTTGGCCCATGAGCCATCCGCATCCTGCTTGGCCTTGAACCAGCGCAAGGCGCGCATCACGGTGTCTTCCCCGCGGCGGGATCCGCCAAAGGCGCTCAAGGCGCCTTTGCGCCCGCCCGACGTCCGTGCAGAATATAAGCCCTTCATCACCAGGGGACTTTTCGCCATGGCCACTTCGAACCCGGCCGACAGACTCGGATCGCCACTGCCGATTCCGGCCCCGGCGGAATCCCCGGCGCCCGAACCCGGCGCATCCGAGGGAACATCCATGGTGCTCACCGTCGCCACATCCGGACGTTCCACGGTGACATCCTCCTGAACCGGCGGCGTTTCCACCTTTTCAATCTCGGTCTTCATCACCTCTTCAAGCACATCCGCCTTGGTCTCCATCATGTTGACTTCGACTTCCGGGGGCGGCTCGGGGGGCGGGGCTGAGGCAAAAATCAGGAGCATCGACACGATGATCACGTGAAAAATAACGGATCCGACCGGACCCCAGATATGCTGCTTGATCACTCTCTGTATTTGAATTATATCCATGATTCGAGACTCCTATCCCCTATTACGCGAAATCCGGAAAATATTACAACAAATCGCGCGAGGGGATCAAATCACGTCCACCACAACATCATCCGACTTGGCGGCAGGCGCCGTTTCCTTTTCGCCCTCGACGTGCTTGAAGGTCGGCAGATAGCGATAATAAACTTCCAGCATCAGACAGCAGAGCGCGGTGGTATAGACCGGACCGCCATGGTCCCCGCCCTCCCAATGGCCCAGCGGCCCTTCCACAATCTGGCCCTGAACGAGCGCCTTGGTGAAGCGCGGGTTCCAGGACTCCCAGTCCTTGCCACCCTTCTGGAACTTCGCCTGGGTGGCATAGTACCAGGTATACACTTTCTGGGCTCCCCCCTTGCCCGCTTTTTCAGGCTCCACCTGGGCGGCGGCCCATTCAACGGGCAGCTCTTCGATAAATTTCAATCCGGTCCGCACTTGGGGGACATTGGGTTTACCCATCAACTGCAAACATAAGATCCCTGCCGATGTCATACTGGGGGTGGAGCCTGCTCCGGGGCCCCCCTTCTCATTGGCATAGCCGAAGCCGCCCGCCCGGGGGTCATAGGCGATGTCCTGGATGAACGTCATACCTTTTTTGATGGCATCCTCAAGCTTCGGATGGCTGCACCCGGCCATGCGGGCCGCTTTCAGCGCCTGGAACTGCCAGCCCGCGACCGACAAATCCCAACGTGGCCCTTTTTTATAAACATAATCATAGCCACCTTGGTCCTGCTGCCCCTCAATAATAATGTCGATACTCTTGTCCATGGCTTCCTTGAGGGCCATGATCTTGGTCAGACCAAATCCCTCACTGAGCGCGTAAGCCCCAATCGCATGTTCATACCCGGCGGCCCCGATCATCCCTTTGGCATTTTGCTTGGACACGAGATACTTCATGGCCTTTTCGACCGTCTGGCCAAATTCCGGGGAGGAAGGGGTTTCGCCATGAGCGAGAAAGGCCAACAAGGCCAATCCGGTAAAGGCAATCGGGCTCTTATCCGTTTTGGACCAGGAGCCATCGGCGTCCTGCTTGGCCTTGAACCAGCGCAAGGCGCGCATCACGGTGTCTTCCCCGCGGCGGGATCCGCCAAAGGCGCTCAAGGCGCCTTTGCGCCCGCCCGACGTCCGTGCAGAATATAAGCCCTTCATCACCAGGGGACTTTTCGCCATGGCCACTTCGAACCCGGCCGACAGACTCGGATCGCCACTGCCGATTCCGGCCCCGGCGGAATCCCCGGCGCCCGAACCCGGCGCATCCGAGGGAACATCCATGGTGCTCACCGTCGCCACATCCGGACGTTCCACGGTGACATCCTCCTGAACCGGCGGCGTTTCCACCTTTTCAATCTCGGTCTTCATCACCTCTTCAAGCACATCCGCCTTGGTCTCCATCATGTTGACTTCGACTTCCGGGGGCGGCTCGGGGGGCGGGGCTGAGGCAAAAATCAGGAGCATCGACACGATGATCACGTGAAAAATAACGGATCCGACCGGACCCCAGATATGCTGCTTGATCAGCCGCTGTATTTGAATGACATCCATGTTATGCTTCCGCCCCTGTTCAAGCGCCGCCGGAACTGACGACCGAGAGGTTGGTCAACTTGAGTTTCGCGCACAGGTCGAGTAATTCGATCAGTTTGCCGTGCGGCGATTCGTTCAGACACTGGATCAGGACCGTCTGCGTCTTATCCAGATCCGCCAGCTTGCCGAGCAGGGTGTTCAGACCCCGGCTATCCACGGCCCGGTCATTGATGGTAAAGCCATCAGGGAAGACCGTGACCCGGATCACCTTCGCCGGCGACTGGTCCTGGGAGGCCTTCTCCGCCATGGGACGGAAGACGTCCAGGTTGGTGACCACATCCACGGGTTTAGCCGTCAGGATGAAGAACGCCAGCAACTGGAAGGCCACGTCGATCATGGCGGTGAGGTTGAGTTCACCCGCCTGAAATGAATTTTTTCTGCGTTTTCTACCCATAAGAATCCATCCTTCGACCGGCTAGGCTTTTTCGGCTCGTTCCTTGAGTGCGGTGAACTTGATTTTCCAGATCTTGGCTTCGGTACAGGCATCCATGGCCTTCTTCACGGAGCCATGTTTGGCCCGCATATCCGCCATAATCAGCACCGGGACGTCGCCGCCCCGCGCATCGGCCCGGGCCTTGTTCAGGATCATGGTCAATTCACGGGCGGTAATCGGCGTCCGTCCAATGGACAGGGCCCCTTTTTCACTCACATACACCTTGACGGCACGGGGATCCTTCTTCTTTTCAACCACGCCGTTGGGCGCTGAAGCCAGTTTAATCCGGTCGTCCGTGGCACTTTCCTGCAAATTGGAGGTGCATACGAAGAAAATGATCAACTGGAAGACCACGTCGATCATGGCCGTCAGGTTGCCACTTAAATATTCTTCTTCTTTTTTCGCGCGCATAGGATCTTCAACTCCAATGCCGGTTTACTCCGAGACGACTTCGACGTTACGCAGGGCCTTGATCAGATCCAGCGTCAGGGCTTCCATCCGCAGAATGCTGTTCATGGCGCGGTTCTTGAAGTAGTAGAAGAAAACGGTCGCCGGCACGGCGGTACCCAGCCCGATGGCGGTGGCCCACAACCCGTGTGAAATGTTAACGGCCAGCATGGACTGCTGCGCGGCACCGGCCTCCATGGTTCCCATGGTATAGAAGGCCATGATCATACCTTGCACGGTACCGATCAGTCCCAGCATGGGGGTGGTGTTCGAGATCACGCTCAGGTAGGTGACGCGGCTGAGCAGTTTCTCGCTCTCCAGATCCGCGGCCACACCGACGGCGTCCTGCACCACTTCGTACCCTTCCTCAACCTGGGCAAACCCCGCCTTGAGAATGTTCGCCAGCGCGCCGGGCGAACTGTCGCAATGCCCGATGGCCTTCAACAGGTCGCCCTGCTCCATGGAGGAGCGGACGTTGGCAATCAAATCGGGAGGCATGATCTTGACATCCTTGATGTTGACAAACGAGTCGACAATCAGGGCCACACTGATGATAGAGCAGATGATCAACGCCGCCCAGATGACCATACCGAACCAGCCGGCACGCGTGATGATCTCCAGGAAACCGCCCTCGCCACGCTTCGGTGCGGCGGCCGCCCCGTCCTCAACGACCAGGCCACCGGCCGGCGCCGCTGCCACAGCCGCACCCGCACCTGCCCCGGCTGCTGCCGCTTCGGCCTTCACCCACTGTGCCGAACCCAGAACACAGAACACCGCCATTACCAGCCCGAACCATACTGCCTTTTTCATCATGCCATTCTCCTTGATACGTTAACTTCAGACCTTGAACATTACACTCACCCGCCCAGTTTCCTTGCATAAGGGCTGTCGGGATAATTCGCTCTCAACCGCTTCCTCAATTCTTCCGCACGGGGATCGCGCATCTCTTCAAATAACTGGGCCGCCTTGAACAGGGCTTCCGCCTGGAAGGCCGCCACGTCGCTATACACCAGGATCGAGCGGAGATAATCCAACGCGGCATCATCCCGCTTGCCATCCCCCTTGCTCAGGTCAGCGCGCTTGATCAGCGCCAGGGCCGCCAGGGGACGGGAATCCCCGGCAATGGCCTCGCTCAGGCTCTGCTTGAGCACCGCATTCATCTGGGCACCGGCCAGGGCGGTCCAATACAGGTTGTACTGGTCATCCGTCACCAGATTCTTGGCCGACCCTTCCATGATCCCGCTCAGTACCTGGGCCGCTTTCTTGAAATCGCCCTTGCCGAGATAAGCCTTGGCCAGAAGCTCACTGGCGATCCCGTCCCATTGCAACCGCTTATAGCGGCCGATCACATCCTCGAGGATCGGGATGGCTACCTCGAACTGCTTGGCGGCACAGGCCTGCGCGGCCTTGTCAAATTCGGCGGGCTTGGTGATCTGCAGGGAATCCACTTCATCGGCCGGCACCGCGAGCATGGTGCCGTCTGCCTGATCCACCTGATACTCCTGGCGGCTGGCAAACCACTTGATTTTAAGGCCTGAAATTTCACGCCCGTCGGTCTTGACAATTTTATCGGCCCGCACGGCGCCGGGAAGCCCCAGGAGCACCGACGCGACCACCGCCCAGATCACTATGCTGTTTTGGCTCATGCTGTCCTGATCCTCTTATCGGCCGGTTGCCAGTCTGGTTTTTGCGTCATCCCGCCCCTGTCGCGCCTTGTTCACAAGCCGCCCCTGCGGGAACTGTTTCAAATAGGTCTCACAGGCCTCAATCATGTCCTTGTACCGTTCCAGCTCCTTCATCAGCGGCAAGGCCGCTTCAAAGGCATTCTCCACCACCGGGCGGACCTTCATGTTGGAATAATCGGCAAAGTCCAGGATTTTCACAAAGGACGCCATGGCGGGCAGTTTTTCACCCTGCATGAGCTGGATCAGCGCCATCTCGTAATCGGCATTCACCAGCATTTCAGGCTCCCGCGCATATTGCCGGACCTTGCCCATGGCGAGATAGGCCTTGTCAAAATACGGCTTGGCCGCCTTCAAATCGGGCATCGATTTCTTGGCCACCTCAGCATAGGCCCGGCTCAGCGCCAGATTGATCTCGATGACATAACCGGACTTGGGGTTCTTGGCGAGGAAGTTGGTATAGACGTTGATCGCTGCATCAAACTCGCGGACTCCGCCCAGTGACTGTGCATACCCCACCGTAGCGGCCTGCAACACCCCCGGATCGGGTGACTTCATGGCCTCGGCAAACAGGCCCTTGGCCACTTCATACTCCTTCGCCTCCAGCAACACCCGGCTGGCCCGCAGGAACTGGCTGGGATTAAAGGCCTTGGTGTTCTTCAACATCTCGGTATAGACCTTGACCGCCTTGTCCTTCTCGCCCATCGCCATCAGGGCATCGGCCCGGACAAAGATGGTGTTTTTAGCCTGATCACTGTCGGGATACTCTTTCACCAGCCGGTCGAAACATTTGCCGGCATCATCAGATTTATTGAGCAGATAGTTCAGGGTTCCCATGGCGCCCAGGGCCGCCGGAGCCATATCGGATTTCGGGAATTCCTTCATGAAGGCGTCATAGCCATCCACGGCCTTCTGCTGGTACACGGCCACCTGGTTGGTGGGCTCGCGCAACCGCGAGTAGCATTGCGCCCGTGAATACAGGGCATATTCATACGACCGGCGCACCCGCACGGTATCTTCCGGCGTCTCCGCAAACTTGGCCCCGTCCTGGGTGATCAGCTTGATCAGGCGCGCATATTCGTTCAAGGCCGGGATGATCATGTCCGCCGAGCGATAGGCATCCCCCAGGCGCAACCGCGAGCTGACCATTTCGGGCCCGGCCACCACCTGGGCAATGTAGTTGGTCAGGTAGGGAATGGCATTGGTGTAATCGCCCTGCAACGTCATCACATAGGCGCACCGGCTCAGGGCGTCGGGGTAGACCCGGTTCCGGGGATAATTCTCCAAAATGCGCTGATAGTATTTCAGGGCGTCCACCGTATTCGTGGCCCGCAGCGCGGCTTCCGCCTGGCGGAACATGATGGCGGGCGCCTTGGTGTGGTCGGCATAGCTGGCAAAAAACAGTCCATAAACGGTATCGGCCTTCAACTGGGCGCGCCGCTCCTCATAGAGTGACGCCACCGCCAGCAGGGCGTTGCCCGCCTCCTCGTACCGGTTGGTGTTCTGGCAGTAGCGCTCCGTCAGATACTCGGTCATGGCCCGGGCGTAGGGGGCATCATTGAGCTCCACATAACTGCGGGCAAGTTCGCTCACCGCCCAGGGGGCGCCCTTGAAATCATCGGAAATCCCGAGCACTTCCGCGTAACGCTGCGCCGCCATCTTGAAATCCTGATTCTGGAACAAGACGCGGGCCTGCTTGAGTTGTTCGGACACCAGCTGGGCATTATTGCTGACCGGGCGTTTCACGACTTTCCCCATACTCTCGAGCAGATCGGCAATGCTGTCCGCACGCCGGCGGGCTTCCGAAGCCCAACTGCTGGAGGGGTATTTCTGCGCCACGGTGTACAGCTGGCCCATGGCCTGGCCGAACATCTTGAAGGCTTCCGGCTTCGTCGCCTCATCTTTGACTTTCACGCGGGCTTCGTCATCAAGCAGTGTCCCCAGCAGGAACTTACATTCCGCCATCGGGCTGAGACTGGCGTCCCCGGCCTCTTTAAGCATATTGTCCACGTCCGTCAGCATGGTCATGTAATCGGTGATCGCCTTGCGGGCCAGCGCCTTGTCCCCGTTCACCAGATGGACATGCGCCTGGATCACGACGGTCTTGGCGAACCAGAGATCCGTGCCCTTCCATTGGATCTCGGTAGAGTATTTGATGGCGTCCGCCAACAGCGCCTTCTTCTTGTCCGGGGGCGTGCCGGGCAGCTCCGCCACCCGCAACAGCAGCTCGGCCATTTCCGTTTTCACACGACGCTCGATGTCCGTTGAATTCAGCGGACAAGTCAAGACGCGGCGGTAGGCGTCCAGGGCGCCAACCAGATCGCCGGACAACATCAGCATCTGGGAAAACTTATAGGCGGATTCACCATAGAGCCGGGCGATTTCCGGGGGCGGCCCCTGGGGAAACTGCTTGAAGAAGGTCTCATAAATGCGCTGTGCATCCTTCATGCGCTGCCAGGCATAATACTGGTCGCCCAACGCCAGCTGCATGACCATGGTTTCCGGCGCACCGGGGGGGAGGGTCTTGAGGAAGGCTTCGGCCTCATCGAACTTGCCGCGGGAGGTCAGGATTTCCACCCGGACCTTGGCGGCTTCCGCCTTGGCACCCGGATATTTCGCGATGAACCGGTCCATCGCCTTCTGGGCATAGTCCGGGAAGTGGAATTTAATCAACTCAGACGCGAACTTGAGTTCCAGTTGCGTCTCCGCTTGTTCATCAGCAGCCGACGCTGATGTGGCGGCCAGAATGACCACTAACCCAGTCGCCAACCGACGCATTGCCCAAAGGCCCAGCTTGTAGAGCTTTTTAGTCACCATGGTTTTTTGTTATTATCAAACGGTTCATATCAAGTCAAGGGATCTGGATTAATAATACATGACCTTGGAAAGAAATGTTTAACTACGAAACACGCGAAATTCGCGAAAAGAATATTTTACTGATCTGAGCATCAAACCCTTTCGCGAATTTCGCGTGTTTCGTAGTTGGTTTTATTATACAAGTCACCATTATGAAATACCGTTGCCCCCATTGCCGTCATCTTTTTGAAAAACTGGACTCCGCGCATTGTCCGAATTGCAAAAAAGCCCTGCGCCACCCCATGAAGTGGAAGGGGCTCAAGGAGGAAAAGACCCGGCGGGAAGGGATTCAGCAACGCCTGCCCGCGACCAGGGACATGCGCAAGCCCCTCTGGATGCTCTTCCTGAACCGGCCCCGCTTCGCCGTCTGGGTTCTGGGCGGCTGCATGCTGGTGGGGGGCGTGATCCTCTCTTCCAGCGACAAGGTCACCACGCCCTATCAGGCCCCCAACAAAGTGGCCCGGACGCGCAAGGAACTGCTGGTCATGCGCACCGCGCTGGAATGGTTCCGGATCCACTGCAAGCGCTTCCCCACCACGGAGGAGAGTTTAAAGGCACTCGTCCGGGATCCGGGCGTGCCCGGCTGGAAAGGCTTTTATATCGAGGAATTGCCCCCGGATCTGTGGGGTCATCCGTTCCTCTATTCCAGCAGTAACGACACCATCCGCCTCTCGTCCAGCGGCCCTGACGGCAAACCGGATACCGCCGATGATATCCAGGCCCCACCCCCGGATTACAAGGCCTTGATGAAGCGGTTGTCGAAGGAGATGGGAGAGTAGGGATGTGAGTCGAGAGTCGTGAGTTGAGAGCCATCAGTCTTGACTTATGACTCGTGACTCATGACTCGCGACTCATTTCGCCGCTTTGGCGGCGAATTCGCTCGCCTTGAAGTCCTGCTGCAGGATCTTGCGCAACTCGGCGGCGCGGGGATCCTTGGCCTTGTCCAGCAGCTCGGCGGCATTGTAAAGGGCTTCCGGCTGAGCGGCCTTCTCGCCCTTGAAGATCGTCACGATCTTAAGGAAATCAGACAAGGCGGCGTCCTGGTCGCCATCCTGCAAATACATATTCGCCCGGACCAGATAGGCGGTGGCCGCGAGATCCGGAGCCCCGGTTCCCATTGCCCGCCCTAATTCCTGATGAAGCCGCTTGGTGTCCCCGGCCTTCTGCAAGGCCTTCCAATAGATCATCTGCAAGGCGGGGGTCATGGTCCCACCGGCCTCGGCCAACGCATCGATCGCCACGGCCGCCTTCTTGGTGTCATTCATCTCAACATAGCACTGGGCCTGCAGCTTCAAGGCGTCGAGATCCCAGCTGAGCTTCTTGTACTTCTTGATCATCCCTTCCAACAGGGGAATAGCGAGGGCGAATTGACGCGAGGCGATCAGGCTCTTGGCCTTGTCCAGCTCCGCTGGCCGATCGATGTCGATTTTTGTCACTTGGTCTTCGGGAACGGGCATGCTGGCGCCTTCATTCACCACGAGGTAATCATGGGTAGCCTCGCGCCACTCAATGCTCTTACCGGACACGGTGCGTCCGTTTTTCATGACAATCGAGCTCGCCCGGGCCGACAGCGCCGTCCCGCCCACCATCACCAGCACCACGAGAATTCTGACCAAGATGTTCATTGTTATTCTCCTTAACTAAAACCCTCTACCGCCGGCCTTTGCCTTTGGGACGCGCCATCTGGACCCGTGCCACCGCTGTGGCTGGCACTGCCATACGCCCATCGGAAAACTCAATCACATGACCCTTTTCAACCAGCCATTGCACCTGACGCTTGAACTCCGATTCCTTCGGGTTCACCGCACCGGCGACTGGAGCAGTCGGAGCAGTCGTTACCGGCTCGGCTTCAACCGCCGCCGGAACTGCCGCCTCGGCATCCGCCTCCACCGCCACCGCGACGGGAGCGGGAGCGCCCTCGCCCGCGGGCACCGCGCCCGGGAACAACTGAGCCATGAGCTCGGCCTTCGTACAGCCCGGATTGGCCGCCACAAAATCAAGAATCTCGCGGATCCCCTCCACGGCATGGGCGGGATCAATGGCGCTCGGCGCCACCGAGGTGACAAACGTAAAGCCGCCCGCCGCCTTGAAGGTATGCAGACCCAGATGACGGAAGGCCAGCCGCAACGTGACCGAAAGCTTGAGAGGGAACCGCGATTCCTTCTGCCAGGCCTCCTCAATCACCGAGCGCAACGGACCCGGGTCCATCGCATGGGCAATCGTGCCCGAGACCACTACGCTGCGGGATTCCTTGATGGCGCCCGTCAGACAGTGTTCACGGAAATAGGCTTCGGCTTCGGTGAAGCGGGTGAAGGTGACGGCGTTTTCATTCTCGCCGAACTGATAGACCACCTGCTGGCACATCTCCTCTTTCCACTTTTCAATCACCGCCGCGTCATGGATCGTTTCAATCCGCTTGCGATAGGCGTCCATGGGCATATCCGCAAAGCGCGAGCGGTGCACTTCCGCCACCTTGTCGTTATAGCCGTGGTAATTCGGCGGGCCGAGCAGGATGCTGGAGAGCCCGCATTTGGCGACGCAGACGAAATTCCCCTTGGGCGCCTCAACCTCTTTGACGTCCTTTTTGCAGAACTTCTCGAAGTGTTTGGCGAAGACGTGGGCCCCGGCGGCTTCCTTATCGAGGAAGATGGCCTTGCACTCCGCACACTGGTAGAACGCAAAATTTTCAAGAGTGGCCGGAGCGTCGATCTTGATGAGATAATAGTCAGGCTTACTGAGGAACAGGGCTGCCACTTCGAATAATGAATAGGCCCGGCCCGACCGGCCGAGGCGATGCGCCAGGGGCGTGAGGCCGCGCCGTTCAGGGAGAAAGGTCACTTCCAGGGCCGCCAGCCGCTCATCGACGGGTTCCGGTTTGGGTTGGGGCAAAGCAAAGTCACTGCGGGGCCGGTCGCGGAATTCGGGCCGACGCGCGCCCGCGCCCGGACGCCGTTCCGTGCGCTCCGGCCGGTCACGCCGGCGGGAATCAGAACCCCGGTCATCCCGTTGCTGACCACTGAAACGGTCCCCTCCTCCGGCGGCCCTGTCATCAGGAGGCCGACGCGCCCAGCCAGGAGTGAAGTTTAAATCAATGATCAAATGCTCTTTGTTTTCGGATACCGGTTCAGTCATAGCTGGGCATTATAGGCCCGCACGTCGATTTTTCAAAACGGTTTTTTTAAGAACGACTCAAGGTACCGGATTCGGGGTTCAGGGTTCAGGCAAATTTCGGGGCCGCCCCCCTCCTTTTTGACCCTCCTAACCCCCGCCTTCTGCCCCTCCAAATGGAGGGTTTTGCTCTGTCAAAACCGCTGGAGAAGCAGGAAGACTTCACCACTGATTCAAGAAATGAAAGAAATCCGGATTCAGCCTAAGAAATCTAAAATGTTGCGGCATTGTTAATTCGGGGTGGTCGTACTATGGGGTTACACGGGAACGCGTTGTGGTCTTCCCCGAATTAAAAATCCCGCAACGGTGTTTCGGGGGGACATTCAAGAATCATAGTGGGATCAAGCCCTTGAGTTACCACATTTCCCCTGATGTCCGGGAAAAACCTGTTTGGCGATTTTTCGTGGCTGGCTAGTTACAGGGGACCCTACCTGCCCCTAGCGCGCCAAGCCAGACATGACAAATCGCCAAACATTTTGGGCGTTTCTGAATTTCCTTCATTTCTTAAATCAGTGGTGAAGTCTTCTCTTTAAATCCACGGTTTCTTACACTGGCGCATAATTAGAAGTGCGTACCCGGCGGCTTCATTGCTAAACTGCCCCGCATGAACCTTATCCTGGCATCACAATCCAAAGGGCGGGCGGCCCTTTTAAAGGCGGCGGGGGTCCGTTTCCGGCAGATTCCCTCGCAAGCCCGGGAGCCGGCGCCGGCCAAAGGCGAGAATCTGGAGCGGCATGTGCTGGCGCTGGCCTGTTTAAAAGCCGAAGCGGTGGCCCGGCGTTATCCCCGCGCCATCGTCATCGGGGCCGACACCGCCCTGATTCTGGGTGATAAGATCATTGGAAAGCCGAAATCCCTGGCGGACGCACGACGGATGCTGGCCCAGTTGGGCCGTCAGCCGCACCGGATCAGCAGTGCGGCCTGCGTGCTGATTCCTTCGAAAATCAAAGGCCGGCCCCCGCGCAGTGTTAAATTGGTGGAATCCGCCACGGTCACCCTCCGGCGCTGGACGCCAGCCCGGCTCCGCCAGCATGTCGCCCTCACGCACCCGCTGGCCTGGGCAGGGGCCTATGCGGTGCAGGATCCTTGGTCCGCCGCCATTGTCCAGCACATTGAAGGCGACCTCGCCCCCGTCATCGGACTCCCCCTGGAGGCGGTGCTGAAGACGTTGAGGGGCGCTGAGCGTTGATATCCCCGCCGAACCCATTCATTTCACATCGATTAACAGGATATACAGGATAAGGTTCGGATCGAATAATGGGTTCAGGGTTATCCTGTGTATCCTGTCTATCCATGTTTGAATCTCATTCTTGGGCCCCTTCCTGCCGGCGCTGACAGAGCAGCGCCCTCCATTTAAGATTCTATTCCCGAAATGGAGGGTTTTGCTCCGTCAAAACCATTCCTCAATGGCGCTGACAGATCCGCCTCCGTGCCCCTACGGCGGACCATGGCCGCGCCTTTCCTTGAAGATTTCAATATGCGCAAACAATAAAAAAGCGTTTGCGCATATCTTCGGCGATAAAGTCCAAAGATCCTGCAGCGAGGGCACATCTGCGATCGGGGAGCACCGTTGCCGCGACCATCCGGCTTCCCGGCTGAGTCGACCCGGGGAGTGCAGGGACTGTCCCTGGTGACACGTTGCCGGAACAAGAACAGTTACTGGCCCTGACAAACTGTCTGGGCTACTGTTGTGGGAGGCGCGCTACGCGCGGCGATTCTTGTCCGGCTCAGACACCCCTGTGAGCCTGTCGCGGCGCGTAGCGCCCCTCCCACATACGGATGGTCAGGGACTGTCCCTGGTGAACGGTGATTTACATGGGGATCATCTTGACTCACAACACCTCAGATGGCATCCTTATTTTATGTCAACCGTAACGATCAAACTTCCCAAAGGGTGCTCCAGCGGCATTGTTGCAACCCACTCGATCCGAGATAGACGGGTAGTCGCCCATGGACGCCAGTTGAAGTCCGTGCTCCAACGCGCAAGAAAAGCAGGCGCAGTAGAGCCTGTAATTATGTTTGTTCCACATGCAGATGGACGGTATGTCTACTGAATTTATGGAATCTCGCGCGTACCCCTTTTATCGCATCGAGTATCAGAAGGGGCTGAAAACACCTCCCTGGCGAATCTATCTTCCGATTCGATTCTCAAACCCTTCAACTGGCCAAACTGTTTCCGTCTATGGCCTTGTGGACACCGGCGCTGATGCCTCGCTATTGCCCGCCAGCCTCGTCACGCTATTGGGGCATGACCTCAAGGGCCAAGGCGTCAAAGACCGCATCACAAAAGGCATCGAGGGCAAAGACATGACCGTTTACCGTCATACATTCGATGTCGAACTCCTCTCGGCCACAGGTGGCGCAACCGTACGGACTTTTCGAGGATCGCTCATAGACTGTTCGGATTTGAACCCACCCGTGATTCTTGGCGCTTCCGATTTTTTGACACATTTCGCCTGGGCAATTGATTATAAAACCCAGGACGTTGTTGTGGACTGGTGAATCCCCCCCCCCTGATCTTTCGATTTAAGGCGTTCTCTTATACACCTAAGCGAAAATCAAGGAGTGTCACGAACGCATCCCAATGCTTTTTTATAATCTGAACCGTTTCAGATCGGCATTTCAAGGAAATGGGAACTACTTGTGTGTCCCTATTGAGTTACAAAGGGCTGGACCAATGATTATTTCAAAAATTCAGCCGGAATCTAATTGGATATTGACCATCTCTGCGGAAGATGGGCGCACGGGAACATTTGACCTCGCCCCTTATTTAAAATATGAGGCATTTGAAGCTCTACGTGATCTGAACGAATTCATAAAGGTCTCGAGCAGAGGCTATTTTGTCGAATGGGCGTGCGGCGCCGATCTGACGGCTGACACCATTGAGGCGAAGTGGTGCCTCAAATCGTAATACGCCTTTGCTACGCGCATCAGCCGGCCGGGACTCTACTACGTAGCGAAGGTCCGCTACTTCGAAGAGTAGTAACGCCGGTTGCCACCAGTGCTTCGCACCCAATTCCCTCCAAGGTGGCATTCGCCCAGATCAGCGACTGTCCCAGGTGAACTCCCCGCTATAATTTCATAAAATTAGAACTGACACATCTAATACATATACTATACTTGACCATATTAATAATCACGAATTTAAAGAGTTGACGAGGTAAGCCAATGGCGTATAGTAAAGGGATCGTTTTTCTGGAAACGTCGTTCTTCACAAAGCAGATCATTGCGCTGTTGCCCGATGATGATTATCTGGGACTCCAGCAGGCGTTGATTTTAAATCCCGGAGCGGGCGACATTATTCGGAATAGCGGGGGCTTGAGAAAAGTGCGCTGGCGAACGGCCGCCCGCGGAAAGCGTGGAGGAATCCGCGTCATTTACTACTGGCTCGTTGGCCAGAATGAGATTTATATGCTGTTGGCCTATGGCAAGAATCAGAAGGACGATTTATCTGCAAGGGAGCTGACCCTCCTGCGCGGACTCGTCAGCAAGTTGTCACAATGAAAAAAAAATTATTCAAAGATTTAACAGAGAGCCTTTCGGAAGCAGGAAGAATTCGGAAAGGGCAGTTATCCCCCAGCCGTGTGCGGCAATTCAATCCGGTGGATGTGAAGCGAATCCGTAGTGGACTTCATATATCCCAGAGTCAGTTCGCCATGATGATCGGTGTGAGCAAGGCCACGCTTCAAAATTGGGAACAAGGCCGCCGCGTCCCGGATGGTCCGGCACGAGCGCTTCTATGCGTCGTCGAAAAGCAACCGCAGGCAGTTCTGGAGGCCCTCCAAGCCTCTTGAACAGAGTTCACTTCACATCGATTAACAGGATGTACAGGATAAGGTGCGGATCAAATATTGGGTTCAGGGTTATCCTGTGTATCCTGTTAATCGATGTTTGAATCTCATTCTTGGGCCCCTACCTGCCGGCGCTGACAGATCCGCCTCCATGCCCCTACGGCGGACCATGGCAGGGACTCTACTACATAGCGAAGGTCCGCTACTTCGAAGATTAGTAACGCCGGCTGCCACCAGTGTTCAACGCTCACTATCATCCGCCAAGGTGGTATTCGACGTCCCCGGCGAATGCATTCGCCCAGACCAGGCCTAAATTTCGAGGAAATGGGAACTATTTGTGTGTCCCTATTGAGTTCTGTCTCTGGAGTTTTTTGTGGGAGGCGCGCTACGCGCGGCGATTCTTGTCCGGCTCAGACACCCCTGTGAGCCTGTCGCGGCGCGTAGCGCCCCTCCCACATGCGGATGGTCAGGGACTGTCCCTGATGAACGCAAAAGGCCCGCGTGCACACGTAGGCGCGGGCCTTTTATCGACCATATAACCTGATTCTGGCGGCCTCTTTGCTGACACACTCCTCGCATTCAGCCGGTAGTAACGCCGGCTGCCACCAGTGTTCAACGCTCAATATCATCCGCCAAGGTGGTATTCGACGTCCCCGGCGAATACATGCGCCCAGATCAAGCCGAAACAGGGACTGTCCCAGACAAACTACATAATCTGAAAGCTTGAATAATTGCGGAAACTTTCAATAATAGGGACATGAATCACTTAAAACAGACGGTCGTTAGCGATCCCGCTATTCTGGGTGGCACTCCTGTTTTCGAGGGCACCCGGGTACCGGTGCAGAATCTGATCGCGTGCCTTGAAGCTGGCGATTCCATTGATCTGTTCCTTTACGACTTCCCCTCTGTCAAACGGAATCAGGTGATCGCTGTTCTGGAGGCGGCCAAACAGGATTTGCTTGAAGCCGTTCCCGCATGAAAGTGATCCTGGACGAATGCCTTCCCCGGCGTTTGGCGAGAGATCTTCATTCACACACCATCACCACCGTGCCCCGGCAAGGCTGGGCAGGAAGGAAGGACTCTGAACTGTTGAGCCTGATCCGGGGTGAATTCGATGTTTTTGTCACCATGGACTCCAATCTGATCTACCAGCAAGCCCTGCCCGCCGATTCCTTATGCGTCATCGTTCTTCATGCGCCGAACAGTTGCTACGAAACGCTCCTCCCCTTGATTGAACGGCTCCTGGATGCCATCAACAACGCCAAACCCGGCCGCGTGATTGAACTCTCGGAGTAGCCACGGCGTTTCGCTGGTTGGGGCTTGGCTCGACTAGTTGCTCGCATTCAGCCGGCAGGGACTCTACTACGTAGCGAAGGTCCGCTACTTCGAAGAGTAGTAACGCCGGTTGCCTCCAGTGTTCAACGCTCACTATCATCAGCCAAGGTGGCATTCGACGTCCCCGGCGAATACATTCGCCCAGATCAGGCCGAAATTTCAAGGAAATGGGAACTATTTGTGTGTCCCTATTGAGTTATTAGCCTGCCCCTGGAGTTTTCCTGGAGTTTTTGTGGGAGGCGCGCTACGCGCGGCGATTCTTGTCCGGCTCAGACACCTCTGTGAGCCTGTCGCGGCGCGTAGCGCCCCTCCCACATGCGGATGGTCTGGGACTGTCCCTGATGAACGACCCCGAAAAAACGAAAGCGCTTTCGTTTTTTCCAGCGAACCGTGCCACGCTCATGTAATTCTGCAGTCGCTACAGGGACTGTCCCTTACGCCCCACAGACGGCCTCTCTCGCTCACCCTGGCCTTGTTTCCAGTTTGCTCCTGCCCACGTTCCAGGGGTTTCACCCCTGGCTTTCGAATTCAACCCTTTCAGGGTTGGGAAGAATCTGATTAGGGACTGGCCCAGGCGACCCGTCCTGAACGAACCCGACCACCGGCGCATCAGCCAAGGTGGCATTCGACGTCCCCGGCGAATGCTTTCGCCCAGATCAGGCCTAAATTTCAAGGAAATGGGAACTATTTGTGTGTCCCCATGGAGTTTCTCATATGGAGCTATGGCTCAATCTGGCGCTGAAGATCGAGGGGAAGTGAAGCGCGCAATTCCGGATGTGACTCAACTAACCGGACGATATCAGCGAAATCCTTTATCCGCTTGCTCTGGCGGCGTGCTGAATCAGAATATGCCATCAATTTGCCAGCCATCGTGTCTTGCAGACTCGCCACACGCAGGAGAATCCCATGGACATCGGCCGCCACAGCGCGAGCCGGAAAATCCCGGTAGGTTGGCTCTGTCGTCAGTTGCAAGCTGACACTTGATTTCCCCACGAAATTGACTGACCATTCGTGCCGCTCAGCAGTAAACCCCGCCTCACACAGCACCTGTTCAGCACGTGCAAGATTTTCCGCAGCCACTACAAAGTCCACATCACGGGTAACCATGGGCTCCGCAGCCCAATGATTGACCGCCACTCCGCCTATCGCGCACCAGGATACTTCAGCACGCTCAAGGGCGTCCACCATCCGCATCACATCATCAGCGCCCCCAGCTGTCTGCCAGTCATAGAATTGCCGCTTTGTCATGTCACATAGAATAACGAAAGCCTGTTTTGTATGCGAGAAATTTAAGGAATCCCATCAGCCGGCAGGGACTCTACTACGTAGCGAAGGTCCGCTACTTCGAAGAGTAGTAACGCCGGCTGCCACCTGTGCTTCGCGCTCGACATCATCCGCCAAGGTGGCATTCGACGTCCCCGGCGAATGCATTCTCCCAGATCAGGCCGAAATAAGATTTGTCACGAACGCATTCCAATGCTTTTTTTCATCTGAAGCGCTTCAGATCGTCATTTTAAAGAAATGGAAACTACTTGTGTGTCCCTATTGAGTTCGACTCGACCCGAAGAACCGGGACCGTCCCTGGACGACCGCACGCACCCCGAAGCGGGTGCCACTCCTCAGCCCGGGGTGAAACCCCGGGTTCACGGTCCCAGATAAACTCGGTGTGGCCATGGAGCGCGAAAAATGACAACCGGCCTCACTCGCTCTCTCCGGCCTCGTTTCCCCTTTTCCATTCCGGGTCTGGTTCCAGGGGTTCACACCCTGGCTTTAGAATTCAACCCCTTCAGGGTTGAGTACAAATATAGGGACTGTCCCTGGCGATTCATAAGCCAGAGCGATTTTTAAGCCCGGCTGACGCGTCGGATCGCTGACGGCAACGTCATCGTTCTTTCCTGCGGAAGTGCGCCTCGGGAGGCGTCGGAATCGGGTTGCCGGAAGAAGCTCCTTCTAGGGACTAGCGGATGGCACGTTGTACCACCACGCTCATAGCCTGAATAGCTCCCCGGCGTTTATACCCCAAATGACAATAGCCGTTTGCCTGAGGGAATAGGCTCCAATGGGTGTCTGGGAATGATCCTGATACGCACGTCATGACGATCCGGAAACCAGCCACTCGAGAGCACGACCAGTAGCAACGAGAGGAAGGAACAAAGTCAGTGGAAAGCCGAAGTCAACGCCTGCCCCTACAACCGGGGCTGTCCTGCAAAGCCAAGACTATTTTTTGTCGCTTCGCGGGTTGGGACGAATCCGTCTTGACTTTGCTTCTCATGGGTGTCCCTGGAGTTTTCCTGGAGTTTTTGTGGGAGGCGCGCTACGCGCGGCGATTCTTGTCCGGCTCAGACACCTCTGTGAGCCTGTCGCGGCGCGTAGCGCCCCTCCCACATGCGGATGGTCTGGGACTGTCCCTGGTGAACGCCCTGGCTTTCGAATTCAACCCCTTCAGGGTTGGGAAGAATCTGATTAGGGACTGGCCCAGGCGACCCGTCCTGAACGAACCCGACCACCGGCGCATCCGCCAAGGTGGCATTCGACGTCCCCGGCGAATGCATATGCCCAGATCAGGCCGAAATTTCACGGAAATGGGAACTATTTGTGTGTCCCTATTGAGTTACCTGTGCTTCGTGCTGAATATCATCCGCCAAAGGAACATTCGTCAGGATGTGGAAGCGCCACTTAAAAAGGCCCGCGTGCACACGTAGGCGCGGGCCTTCTTGATCGGAGATATACTTGCGAAATCTAATAACATCCAATGCTTAACTGCTGGCGGCATTCGGAAAGTATACCAGTCCGGCACTCGGAAAGTGCACCACCCCGAAGCGGTTAATAATGTAGGTTGATGATGGCAGGGAAGCAAGGTTTGTCTCCCGCCTGAACCCGAACGCCGGGCGTAGAATTCTCCGTTCTGTGGTGGCCTTCTGCCTCCCCAGCCTGTAGCCCGAGCCCGCCGTAGGCGCATATGCGTCAACCTAACGGGGTGCCTGCGTAGCAAGAATGCCTACCCAGAA